>CAYIQU010000124.1:0-5629 GCA_964365645.1 uncultured Hyphomicrobiales bacterium
CGGCAAGGACTATCTCCTGCCGGAAGCATTGATGGAAGCGGGCTTGAAGCCGGACGCGCGCTTTTTCGACGGGCCGATCTCGATCGCCGGCTACAGCCCGCGCAACTATGAAAACACCTATTCGGGCGAGGTGACGGTGGCCGACGCGGTGGCGCGGTCCATCAACACGGTCGCGGTCCAAGTGGCGGTCCAGACCGGACTGGCGAAAGTGGTGGACATGGCAAGGCGCCTGGGATTGGGCGACGACTTCAAGGCGGAAGCCAGCCTCGCGCTCGGCACCGGCGAGGTGACGCTGCTCGATCTCGCGTCGGCCTACGCCGTGCTCGCCAACGGCGGGCGGCGCGCCTGGCCCTTCGTCATCGATCGCGTCACCGACGCCGAGGGCCGCGTGCTCTGGCGCCGGACGGGGACGGGGGCGGAACGGATCGCCGACGCGGGCGCGGTGCGCACCCTGACCCGCATGATGGCGGGCGTGATCGAGCACGGCACCGGGCGGGCGGCGCGCCTCGACCGCGACGCCGCCGGCAAGACCGGCACCACCCAGAATTCCCGCGACGCGTGGTTTCTGGGCTTCACGGCGGATTTGGTGGCGGGCGTGTGGATGGGCAACGACGACGCCCGGCCGATGAAAAACGTCACCGGCGGCGGCCCGCCCGCGCGGCTGTGGCGCGACTTCATGGTCGAGGCGCACGAAGGATTGCCGCCGAGACCTCTATTTTAAGGGCTCGTCGGCCCACGCGCGGCCCCGCCACGGCACGAACGCGGGCACGCGCGAGCGGTAGCGCGCATACGCTTCGCCGAAGCGGGCCAGCAGGCGGCGTTCTTCCAGCCGCGCGCCGATCAGCAAATAGGCGCTCGCCCACAGCGCGGTGGCGAGCGTGGATTCGTCGGCGATGCGTCCCCACAGGATCAGGAATCCGGCGGCGTAGAGGGGATGGCGCACGTAGCGGTGCAAGCCCTCGGTGTGCAACGCCTCCTCGTCGTCGAGGAATTGGCCTTCCTTCGAGGCGCGCAGTTGCGCGGTTCCCGCCAGGCGGCCCATGTCGTAGCCGGCAAGGGCGGCCAGGAAGATCCCGGCACCGAAACCCAGCATCGCCCATTGGATGATTTTCAAGAATAGCGGTATGTCGAAAGGCGCGGTCCCGCGAAACAGCCAAGCGCCCGCGAGAACGATCGCGAGGATGTGCAGGGCGGCGGCGACGTTGTAGGCCAGCCGATAACCGGTGCGGAAAAAGGGTTTCAGCCGCGCCTTGACGCGCGCGTCGGCGAGGACGGAATGAACGATCCCGAACGAGGCCCACAGCAGCGCGTAGATCAGATGCGCCTTCATGGCGGCGGCCTAGCGCCGGTTCAGTTTGGCAATGGTCGCCGTCGTGCTGTGGCCGGGTTCCAGGTGCGCCAGCATCACGCGCCCGCCCCAGGATTCCACCAAGTCGGCGCCGACGACCTTGTCCTTGGTGTAGTCGGCGCCCTTGACCAGCACGTCGGGGCGGATCGCCTCGATCAGGGCGAGCGGCGTGTCCTCGGCGAAGACGACCACCGCGTCGACGGCGGCGAGCGAGGCGAGCACGGCCGCCCGCGCGGCTTCCGACTGCACCGGGCGGCCGTCGCCCTTGAGGCGCTGGACCGAGGCGTCGCTGTTCAGCCCGACGACCAATCGGTCGCAGGCCGCGCGCGCCTGGGCGAGCAGCGAGACGTGGCCGGGATGGAGCAAATCGAAGCAGCCGTTGGTGAAGCCGATCTTCAGTTTCGCGCCGCGCCAGGCGGTTGCCCGCGCCGAAACCTGCGCCAGGGCGAGAACCTTGGCTTCCGCGTCGAGCAGGTCCTGGTGATGCAGCGCATGCGCCAGCTCGTCGGCGTCGACGACGGCGGTGCCCGATTTGCCGACCACGATTCCGGCGGCGGCGTTGGCGACGCAGGCCGCGTCGTCGAGCGACGCGCCGGTCGCCAGCAGGGCGGCCAGCGCGGCGACGGCGGTATCGCCCGCGCCGGACACGTCGAACACCTCGCGCGCCTCGGCGCGGAAATGCGCCGCCGTGCCGTCGGCGCGGACCAGCGTCATGCCGTCCTGGCTGCGGGTCGCCAGCACCGCGCCCAGTTTATAGGCGGCGATCAACTCGCGCGCGGCGGCGACGACGCCGTCATCGCCGTCGACGGCGCGGCCGGCGGCCTCGGCCAGTTCGCGCCGGTTGGGGGTGACGACGTCGGCGCCGGCATAGGCGCTCCAGTCGCGGCCCTTGGGATCGACGATCACCATGCGCCGCGCGGCCTTGGCCGCCGCGATCAGCTGGGCGGCGACGCCGTTCGCGAGAACGCCCTTGCCGTAATCGGATAGCACCAGCACCGCGCAGTCGGCCAGCGCCGCCGTGACGGCGGCAACGAACGCGGCGCGGGCCTCGGCCGACAACGGCGCGACGGTTTCGCGGTCGGCGCGCAGCATCTGCTGGGCGCCGCCGACGTAGCGGGTCTTGACGGCGGTGCGCCGGGTCGCGTCCGCGATCAAATGGGATTCCAGGCGCGGGTCGGCGGCGACGAGTTGGCCCAGCGTCCGGGCGGCGTCGTCCGGACCGACGGCGCCGAACAGGCTGGCGCGCGCGCCCAGCGCGGCGACGTTGCGCGCGACGTTGCCGGCGCCGCCGGGCATGACGGATTCGCGCTCGACCCGCAGCACCGGGATCGGCGCCTCGGGCGAAATGCGTTCGACCGCGCCGGCCACGTAAACGTCCAACATCGCGTCGCCGGCCACCGCGACGCGGGCCTTGGGCAGGGATTGCACCAGCGGCACCAGGCGCGAACGATCGGTCATGGTTCCGTCCTCATAGGACGACCCGCTGGCCGCTTTGCAGGGAATCCATGACGGCGAGGATCGCGGTCGCGGTCTCGATCAGTTCGGCCTCGTCGACGGGCGCGGGGCCGCCCTCGCGCACCGCGCGGACGAAGGCGGCGAGTTCGGCGGCGACGCCCTTGTCCGGCGCGCCGCCGCCCATGGTCTCGGTCCGGCCGTGGTCGGTGACGGCGAGCGTGCGGAAATCGTCCAGCACGAACGTCGCGCCGCCGCCGAAGGCCTCGATGCGCTCCTTGCCGGCCTTGGCGTCGCCCTGGGCGGCGTAGGCGATGGACGCCAGGCTGCCGTCGGCGAAGCGCAATTGGATCGAGGCGTCCTCGGCGGGCGCGGCGGCGCGCGCGGGCGGCGCGGCCTCGGCGAAAACGTGCGCGATGGGCTGGCCGACCAGGAACCGGGCGAGATCGACGAAATGGCACGCCTCGCCGACGATCCGCCCGCCGCCCTCGGCCGCGCCGGCGGCCCAGGCGTCGGGATCGAGCGCGCCGGCGTTGACGCGGATCAAGACGAACTTCGGCCCCGGCTTGGCGGCGAGCGCGTCGCGCAGCGCGATCGCGAGCGGCGCGAAGCGCCGATTATACCCCACCTGGAAAAACGCGCCGGCCGGCGCGGCTTGCCGCGCGGCGCAAACTTGGTTCAACTGCTCGAAGCTGAGCGCCAGCGGCTTTTCCACCAGCACCGCCTTGCCCGCCGCCAGCGCCCGGGCGGCGAGGCCGGCATGGCTGTCGTGGCGGGTGGCGACGATGACGGCATTGACGGCCGCGTTGTCGAGCACGGCGGCCTCGTCGGCGGCGGCGGCGCGGAAATCGAACGTCTCGCGGCTTTGCTCGGCCTGGGCGCCGCGCCGGGCGACGACGGTATCCAGCACGACGCCGGAAATCTTTTTAAGCTCGGGCACGAGCACCGAGCGGGCGAACGCGCCCGCGCCGATCAGGCCGACGACGCACTGGCCGGATTTAGGTCTCGCCGCCGGCGGGGCGAACGCGGGCCGTGCCGCCGGGGCCGCGTCGGCATACGTCAAGACGACGCCGAGGCACGGCTCGTTTCCGGTGACGAGGTCGTAGGCGCGCTCGGCCTCGATCAGGGGAAAGCGGTGCGTGACGAGCGCGCCGACGTCGAGGCCGCCGTTTGAAGTCATGCGCCGCAACGATTCCTCCATGTTGGCGGTTTCGGTCCAGCGCACCCAGCCCTCGGGATACTTGACGCCCTGTTGTTCGTATTCGGCGTCGTAGCGCCCCGGCCCGTAGGAGCGCGAGACGACGACCGACAATTCCTTTTTCATGAACTCGGCGTAGGGGAACGTGGTGCCGGTCATGCCGACCATGACCACCCGGGCGCGGTCGCGCGCGATCCGCGCCGCCGTGAGAAACGGCTCGTTCGATTCGGTCGCCGCCGCGATCAAGATGGAATCGCAGCCGAGGCCCCCGGTCAGGCGGGTCATGGCTTCGTCCAATCCCGTGCCGGCGAGATCGAAGGCGGCTTCCGCGCCCAGCCGCCTCGCGAGATCGAGCCGGGCGGCGTCGTAATCCAGCGCCACGACGCGCGCGCCCGACAGGCGCGCGAATTGGGCGGCGAGCTGGCCGATCAGGCCGACGCCGACGACGGCGACGACGTCGCCCAAGCCGATGCGCGCGTTGCGGACCGCGTGCAGGGCGATGGCCGCGACGGTGGCGAACGCGGCGTGCTCGTCGGGCACGCCGTCGGGCACGGCGGCGACCAGGTTGACGGGCACCGCGTTGACTTCGGCGTGATTGGCGACGCCGGCGCCGGCGACGGCGACGCGCTGCCCGACGGCGAAGCGGCCTTCCAGCCCGGCGCCGACGGCGACGACGTCGCCGGCGGCCGAATAGCCCAAGGGCAGCGGTTCGTCCAGGCGCGCCATGACCGCGCGAAAGGCGGCCAGCACGCCGTCGCGCCGCGCCTTGTCGACGACCTTGCGGACCAGGTCGGGGCGGGCCGTGGCCTTGCCGGCCAGGCTTTTTTGCGCGAACGCGACGACCATCCGCTCGGTCCCCGCCGAAATCAGCGAGGCCCGGGTGCGGACCAAAAGGGATCCGGCGCGAACCTTCGGCTCGGGAACTTCCCGGACCGAAAGCCGCCCGGTGCGGGCGCTCTGGATGACCTGACGCATGGGCGCTCTTTTTACCCTTCCGCCGCGGGATTGGCAAAAAATCTCGCCCCCATCCCGGGGTTTCGCGGAACCGCGCGGCCGGTTATGGTTAACCGTCATGTGCGGAATCGCCGCCCAATTCGCCTATCGCCCCGCCGCGCCGCCCGTCGCGCGGGCGTCTTTGCTGGCGGTGCGCGAGGCGATGGCCGCGCGCGGCCCCGACGGCGCGGGCCTGTGGCTGTCCGACGACGGCCGCGTCGGCCTGGCGCATCGCCGGCTGGCGATCATCGATTTGTCCGACCAGGGCGCGCAGCCGATGGCGCGCTCAGGCCGCGACGGGCGCGTCCACGTGTCCTACAACGGCGAGATCTACAATTTCCGCGAACTCCGCGCCGCGATGGAAGCGCAGGGCGAACGGTTCGCCACCCAATCCGACACCGAGGTCCTGCTCGCCCTTTACGCGCGCGAGGGCGACGGCTTCGTCGCGCGCCTGCGCGGCATGTTCGCCTTCGTCCTGTGGGACGAAGGACAGAGGCGGATGCTGCTGGCGCGCGATCCGTTCGGCATCAAGCCGCTCTACTACGCCGACGGCGGCGGCGCGCTGCGCGCGGCTTCGTCGGTCAAGGCCCTGCTCGCCGGCGGCGGCATCGACACCGCCCCCGACCCGGCGGGTCACG
>CAYIQU010000125.1:0-5592 GCA_964365645.1 uncultured Hyphomicrobiales bacterium
GCGGCGCCGGCTTCGTCGGCGTCGCCCTTCAGCATCAGTCCCCGGCCGAGCGCGCAATAGGTCGCCACCGCCGCGGGAGCGGCGACGACCGCGCGCCGGAAATGATCGAGCGCGCCGTCCACGTCGCCCGCGCCGGCGAGAATTTCGCCCAGCCGAAGGTTCGCCTCGGCGTGGTCGGGCGCGCCGGCCAGGATGTCGCGCAACAGCGCCGCCGCCGCATTCACGTCGCCGCGACGTTCGGCGGCATGGGCCTCGGCCACCAGCCGCTGCGTTTCGCCCTCCGGCCCCGGCGTCGCCAATCTTTCCTCGGGCAATTGTCCGACGGCAACCGGGATTTCAGCGGCAGGGGCCTCGTCGGAAGCGAGCACGACAAGCCCCATCTTGGCCAGCCAACCGATCCCGCGCGCCGCCAGCCCCTGCCGGTCGGGCGGCAGGGCATGGGCGAGATCGGCCGCCGTCGCCCCGCCGATTTCGGCGAGGCGGATCAGCATCAGTTCCAACTCGTCCGGCGCCGGCAAGGCGTCGGCGGCGAAGGCGTTCATGGGAAACGCGAGCAGCGCCTTCAGGCGCGCCGCGTCCGCGCCCGGGGACAGGGCGACCCGCGTCGCCGCGCCGATGTGCCGCGAGCCGTGCCCCGCGAACAGGACGAAAGGATCGCCGTATCCGGCCCCGGCCGGCTCGTCGACGGCGTGAACCGAAAGCCGCGTCGGCGGCTCGACGCGACGGTCGGCCAGTTCCGCCCACAGCGCCCGATGCTGGGCGATGACCCGCGTCCAGTCGAACCCTTCGCGGGCGCGACGACGGGCGGCGGCCCCCATGGCCCGGCGGCGATCTTCGTCAACGACGAGCGCCGCCAATCCGTCGGTCAGGGCGGCCACGTCCACCGCCGTCGCCTGGCTCGCCGTCGCGCACTGGGCGGCGAACGCCTGCTCGCGCGCCTCGGGCATCAGGGCCAGCTCCGGCGCCAGGGCCAAATCGGCGCCCTGCCCCGGCTCGGGCAACCACGCGGGAACGAGAATGCCCTCGACGCCGTGGCCGATCCGGTCGCGCGCGGCGCCGAAGTCGGCCGCCACCACCGGCAGACCGGCGGCCATCGCCGAGAGGATCGCGGCGTCGGAGGAATCGCGGACGTTGTCGGTCGGCTGGACGAAGACGTCGGCCGCGAACCAGACGTTCCCGCGCACCGCCGGATCGTCGCCGTCGAGAAAGATGCAGCGCGCGTTCGGGGCGAAGGCGCGGGCGGCGTCGCGGAAATCCCGCTCGACGGCCGGCGCGGAAAAGCGACCGGCGTGAATCAGAAACAGCCGCTTGCCCGAACGCCGCGCCGCCTCGTCGGCCGCCCGGTACAGGGCCAGCGGGTGAAACCGGTCGCGATAGCCGAACCGGCCGTACAGCAGGACCGCGACGTCGTTTCCATCGATGCCGAGTCCGCGCCGGACCCGGCCGCGGATTTCACGGGTCTCGGCGGTTTCCGCGAACCGGTCGCACGCGACCCCAGTCGGGATCGCGCGAAGCGTCGGCGCGTGCCGGACGCCGGTTCCGGCGCCGACGCGGGCGACAAGCCATTCTCCATATTCCTCCAATTGGCGACGCACGGCCGCCTCGACGGCCCGGGATGAACAGACAACGGCGTCCCAAGGTTCCACCGGCGCGACCGACACCTGGGCGAGATCGTCGAGCACGGTGGCCTGGGTGAAAGCGTCGATCACGCCGACCAGGCTGTAGGCGCGGGCGCGGCCCGCCCCCCGGCGGCGCCAGGCGAACGGTGCCAGCGGAACCCCCGGCATCGCCAGCACCGGCGGCGCGTCGCCGCTGCCGAGCGCGCCCGGCGACACCCACGCGCACGGCGGCGCGCCGTCCTCGGCCGCCCAGCGCGCCCGGGCGTCGTCGAAATGGGATTGGGTCAGCGCGTGAATCCACAACGGCGCGGACCCGTCTTCCTGGGCGAAGGCCCGCGCCAGCCGGTCCCAGGCGAAAGGGGGCGCCTCGCCGGGGCGTGCCGGCAGATGGGCGAAAACGGCGTCGGTGCGCGCGGGAGTGAAAACCGTCGTTTCGCCGCTCATGCCCGCCCCTCGCCCGGTCGCGTCAATAGAGATGCTGGCCGCCCGTCACCCACAATTCGGTGCCGGTGACGTAGGAGGATTCATCCGAGCACAAGTAATGGATCGCCTTCGCGCAGTCCTCGGTCGTGCCCATGTGGCCGAGCGGAATGCGCGGAATCAGGACTTCGTATTCCGGCTGGATCATGGCCGTTTCGATTTCGCCCGGCGCGACGGCGTTGACGCGCACGCCCAAGCCGGCGAACTCGCCCGCCATTTCGCGGGTCAGCGCCGACAGCGCCGCCTTGGAAATCGAATAGGCCGACCCGGCGAAGGGGTGGATGCGGTGCCCGGCGATCGAGGTGACGTTGACGATGGCGCCCTTGCCGCGATGCAGCGCGGTGGCGAAGCCTCGGGCCAGCTTCAGCGGTGCGAAGAAATTCAATTCGAACACCTCGCGCCAGGCGTCGAGATCGCCGTTGAGACACCCGAGGCGCTCCTTATAAGGAGTCTTGGGCGAAACGCCGGCGTTGTTGACCAGCGCGTGCAACGGCTTGTCGCCAAGCGCCGCATTCGCCTGGGCCACGAACCGGGCCAGGCTCTCGGCGTCGCCGAGATCGGTCGGGATGTGCAGGGTCCAGTTGGGGTCGCGCTTGCACTCGGGCGGCACGTCCTCGCGCGAACAGGTGATGATCTGCCATCCCCGCGCCAAAAACAGGCCGGCGGTGGCGTGCCCGATCCCCCGGCTGGCGCCGGTGATGACGACGGTCTTGCGTTCGGCGCTCATGCGGGCAACGTTAGGGCAATTACCCGCCTCTTTCCAGCGGTCTAGCCGCCAGCCCCAAATCCGCCACGCCATGTGCTCGCGCTACGAAATGAACGCCCGCCCCGCCGCCCTCAAGGGGCGATTCCGGATCGATGGCGATATTCCCGACCTGGCCCGAGTCCCGCCGACAGGCGGGCATTCGCATGCCGAGGTTCGCCCCACCGATCCGGCGCCCATCGTCGTCGCCGGCCCTGCCGGGGGGCGGCACGCGCGGCCCGCGCGCTTCGGTCTTGAGGTCTCCTGGGACGACAAGCCGCTCATCAACGCCCGCGCCGAGACCCTTCTGTCCAAGCCGACGTTCCGGTCGTTGATCGGGAATCGCTGCCTGGTGCCGGCGAGCGCCTATTTCGAGTGGCGCCGGAACGGCGCCCGGCGCCATCGCAACCGCATCGCGCCGGTCGAGGAAACGGGCCTGATGGGCTTCGCCGGCCTCTACGACGGCGACCGCTTCGTCATCGTCACCTGCGCGCCGGCCGCCGCCGTCGCCCACGTGCATGACCGAATGCCGGTCATTCTTTCGCCGGACGCCGAGGAGTCCTGGCTCGACGCGCGGCTGGGGCCGGAACGAACCATGTCCCTGCTCCAGCCCTTCGAGGGGATCGCGGCCATCGAGGACGCGTCCCGGCAAAACGATTTGTTCGGCGAGTAATCAAACCACCTGATGGCGCAAGGGCTCGCCGGCGCGCAAGCGGCGGCAGTTGTCGGCGGCCACGGCAAGGCTGCGATCCAGGGTTTCCATGGTCAGCCAGGCGACGTGCGGCGCGACGACGACGTTGGGCAGCGCGAACAGCGGATTATCCATTCCCGCCGGCTCGTGGACGAACACGTCGAGTCCGGCCGCGCCGATCCGGCCCGAACGCAGGGCCGCCGCCAGCGCCGCCTCGTCCACCAGCGCGCCCCGGGCGGTATTGACCAGCACCGCGCCCGGCTTCATGCGCGCAAGCGCATCGGGTCCGATCATTCCCTTGGTCGCGTCGGTCAACGGCGCGTGCAAGGACACCACGTCGGATTCGGCCAGCAATGCCGGAAGCGTTCGCCATTCGGCGACGGCGTCATCCTTGACGCCGCGCGCCGTGTACAAAACCCGCGCCCCCAGGGCGGCGAGAACCGGCGCCAGGATTTGGGGCACCGCGCCGTACCCCACCAGCCCGACGGTGCGCCCGGCGATCTCGCCGAGACCGTCCTGGGTTTCCGGCGCCAGCGGCCAGCCCCGCCCGGCGCGGGTTCGCGCGTCGAACCACGAAAGCTTACGCAAGGCCGCGAGCATCAGCAAAAGAGTCATCTCGGCGACCGCCCGGCTGTTGGTGCCGGGCATGTTGCAGACCGCGATCCCGCGCGCCCGGGCGGCCTCCAGGTCGATGGTGTTGACGCCGACCCCAACCTTCTGGATCAGGCGCAGGCGCGGCGCGACGGCGATAAGGTCGGCCGTGATCGGCATCAGCACGTGCCACAGCACGTCGGCATCGGCCAGCAGGGCGCGAAAGCGCGCGGCGTCCGTCTCCTCGCACGGGACCACGTCGAGACCGTCGGCGGCGAGCGCCGCCAGGCGTTCGCGCAACTTCGGGCCGGCGTCGTATTGAAAGACGACTTTCATCGGCCCGCCGTTCCCCACGGAAACGCGCTTCGCGGCGGCAACTCGCCGCGCCCGCCCAAGTCCTCGGCGATGCGTATGCCCTCGTTCCATTTGGCCATGCGTTCGGAACGGGCGAAGGAACCCACTTTAAGCTGGGCCGCGCCCCACCCGACGGCGAGATGAACGATGGTCGTGTCCTCGCTCTCGCCCGAGCGGGCGGAAACGATCACGCCCCAACCGGCGGCCCGGGCGGCGTCCAGCGCCGCCTTGGTTTCGGTCAAGGTGCCCACTTGGTTCGGCTTGATAAGGGCCGTATTGCACGCCCCGGCGGCGGCGGCCGAACGGACGCGGGCGGCGTTCGTCACCAGGAAATCGTCGCCGACCACCTGCGCCCGTCCCGCCACCGCCCGGGTGAAGCGGATCAGGCCCGCCTCGTCGTCCTCGGCCAGCGGGTCCTCGATGGCGACGATCGGATAGCGATCCAGCCAGCCGAGCAGCATGTCCGCCATGCCGTCGCTGTCGAGCTCGCGTTGCTCGCTCGCCAATTTGTAACGACCGTTCCGGCCGAACTCGGACGCGGCGATGTCGAGCGAAATGGCCACGTCGCGGCCCGGCGCATAGCCCGCGCGTTCGATGGCCTTGAGCAGCATGTCGAGCGCGTCTTCGTTGCCGGCAAAGGCCGGCCAGAATCCGCCTTCGTCGGCGACGCCCTGCAAAAGCCCGGCATCGGCCATCAGCGCGCCCGCCGCGCGGTAGACTTCCGCCGTCCAATCGAGGGCTTGGACGTAGTCCTTCGCGCCCACGGCGATGACCATGAAATCCTGCACGTCGACGCGCCCGGCCGCGTGCGCGCCGCCGCCGAAGATCTGGATTTCGGGCAGCGGCAGGCGGCAGGCGCGCCCGCCCGCGAGATGGCGCCAAAGCGGTTCGCCCGCCGCGCCGGCCGCCGCGTGGGCGACGGCCATGGAGACCGCCACCAGCGCATTGCCGCCGAGACGCGATTTGCCCGGCGTGCCGTCCAGCGCGATCAACGCCCGATCGATTCCATCCTGGTCGGCGGCGTCGCGGCCGCGAAGGGCCTTGTCGATCTCACCCTCGATTCCGGCGACGGCGAGAGTCACGTCGCGCCCGCCGAAGGCCGTGCCGCCGTCGCG
>CAYIQU010000126.1:0-5580 GCA_964365645.1 uncultured Hyphomicrobiales bacterium
GGTGCAGACGCCGACCATGATCAGCCATTCCGGCTTCTTGACCCGCGCGGCGTCTTTTTCGGGGTCGACCAGCTTGGCCGCGTCGTCGGCCCGCGCCGCCTTGATTTCGTCGGGCGTGCGGTGGCGGATGAACACCGGCTTGCCGCGCCAGGTGACGGTGATCGATTGGCCTTCCTGGACGGGGGCGATGTTGATCTCGGTCGAGGACAGCGCCAAGACGTCGGCGGCCGGGTTCATGCTGTCGACCAGCGGCCAGACCGCAAGCGCGGTGCCCACCGCGCCGACGGCGCCGGTGGCCACGATCAGAAAGTCGCGGCGGCTTTTCATATCGTCGGCGCCATGGGCGCCGGGAGCGCCGTGTGCGCTCGTGGCCGTGCTTGCCATGAAAGTCCTCTTGAGTTTTCGTTGTCGGGCGGCTTGATGGTACGGATATCCGGGAACGGGAAACGGCGGCCGGCCGGCCGCCGCTTCCCCTCCAAAAGGCCCGCACAATCTAAGGGACAGCCCTGGGCCAAGCAAGGGTCGGGGACGAGGTGCGACCCGGTTTCAGCTTGCGCCAACGCATTGTTCTGGCTTGCTTTCTGTCCCTCGGGCCATCCTCGCCAACGAGAGTATCCCATGAGCACCGATTTTTCGTCCCCGTTTCCGCTCCACTCGCCCGCCGATTCTCCCGCCGGCCCCATCCGGCTCGCCCTCTATCAGCCCGATATCGCCCAGAACGCGGGCAACATGATCCGCACCGCGGCGGGGCTGAGGGTGGGCGTCGATTTGATCGAACCCTGCGGGTTCGTGCTGGAAGACAAGAAACTGAAGCGCGCCGGGATGGATTATCTCGAACGCGCCGCCGTCATCCGGCACGCCTCGTGGCCGGCGTTCTTGCAAACCGTTTCCGGGCGACGGCTGATCCTGCTCACCACCCAAGGCGCGGTCGCGTACACGGATTTCCGCTTTCAGGCGGGCGATACCCTCGTGACCGGCACCGAAAGCGCGGGCGCGCCCGATGAAGTCCACGCCGCCGCGTTCGCGCGGGTGCGAATCCCGATGCGCGAAGGATTGCGCTCGCTCAACGTCGCGGCCGCCGCCGCCATGGCGCTGGGCGAGGCGCTCAGGCAGACAAGCGGGTTTCCGAAAGGCGCTTAATCGAAACGCACGATCTCGATCCCGAGAACCTTTCCCGTTTCCGCCATGACCCGGTCGGCGGTGGCGATGGTGCGTGTCTCCGCGTCGAGGGCGATGGCCAGATGCAGGGCATCGAGGGTGCGAAGCGCGTACCGCGTCAGCCGGTTCAGGATATCCAGCGCGGTCACGGCATGACGGTCCTCAAGGGGGTAAACCTCAAGCGCTCCGTTTTTGATGTCTTGTTCGAACGTGCGTAGAATGCGCCGCTCGATCCGGACATCGAAGTCCTTGGCTCGGCGACGGCGAGCCAGCAGGCAGCGAAATTCGACGACGCCGAGCCGGCTGATCGCCGCGCCATCCAGGGTGCGCGCATAAGCCTCGAAGGCGTCCGAGTTGGGTTCGTTCAAATACCATTTGGCCAGCGCGCTGGTGTCGAGGTAGACGCGCGCGGTCATCGTTCGTCCCGGTCGGCGCGCACCAGGGATTCGCTGCCGACTTTCAGGCGCGGCATGGCGGCGCGCAAGAGGGCGTGGGAGGGCATGCGCTTCATGGTCCCGGCCGGACGAATGGGAACGAGTCTCGCGATTGGCCGGCCATGCCGGGTGACGACGACTTCGCCCTCCCGGGTCAGCAGCGGCTCAAGCCGGGCCAGCGCCGCGCGCACTTCGCGAATGGTCAGGGAACGCATCGGGCTTTCCTCGCAATGTGACACATTTTAATCAGTGTGACACATTATACGGTCATCCCCGGAAATCGCAAGCGGGGTCGGTGGGGCGGAGAAAGCGTTCCGGCGGACCGATAGGTTTCCGGGGTAAGGATTACGTCGCCGCCAATTCCCTGAGCCTTGCCAAGCACTCTTCCCGTCCGGCCCGGAAGTCGCCCTCGATCCACCAGGTCTCGACCTCGGCCAGCAGCGCGCCCACTCTCTCGCCCGAAGGAATCCCGATGGCGATGGCGTCGCGGCCCTTGAGCGGAAACTCGACCGGTTGCCAGTCGTCGGCGGCCTTGAGCAAGTCGAGCCAGGCCTGATTGCGCCCATGGGGCTCGAAGGATGCGTGCGACACTTCGTCGGCCCAGGCGACGATGGTGAGACTCCGGAACATTTCCGCGCCTAGGCCGTGGAAGGCGCGGCGGCGCGCGCGGGTGTCCATTTCGGGCTTGATGGCGACCGGTGGGTCCGCGAGCAGGACGAGATGATCGCGTTCGGCGTTGGACAGCCTCAAGCGGTCGGCGATTCTGAGCGCGCCGGTCCGGTCGGTGTCGGCCAGAGCCGCCAGCCGGCGCAACGCATCGGGCGCGAACGAATCCACCTTGACCGCCCGGGTCGTCAGCCAGGCGACGGCGCGCAGCCGCCCGATGCCGTCCGCGCCCTTGTCGTCCCGGCCCTCGTTCGCCTCGGGCAACACATGTTTCAGAACGCCCAGCCCGCGCATCAAGGAAACGATCGTCGCCGGATCGGGGGCGAGCAGGATGCGGAACATCTCCGCGCGCACTCGCTCGCCCGAAAGGGTATCGACCAAGGCGGCCAGCTTGCGGCAGGCCGCCATCGCCTCGGGGTCGCCCGGCGGCCGGCCGTAGGTGGCGTAGAAGCGGAAAAAGCGCAACAGGCGCAACGCGTCTTCACGGATTCGATCCTCGGCGCGGCCGACGAAGCGGATTTGTCCCTGCGCCAGGTCGGCAATGCCGTTGAAGGGATCGTAGACGTCGCCGTTGGGCGCGGCCGAAAGGGCGTTGATGGTGAAGTCGCGGCGCGCGGCGTCGGCGGCCCAGTCGTCGGTGAAGGAGACACGGGCGCGGCGGCCGTCGGTTTCGACGTCGATGCGCAGCGTCGTGATCTCGAAATGCCGCGCGCCGATCACGGCGGTGACGGTGCCGTGCTCGATCCCGGTCGGAATGGCGCGGATGCCGGCGGCTTCCAGCAGCGCGATCGTTTTTTCCGGCGGGTCGTGGGTGGCGATGTCGATATCCTTGACCGGGCGGTGGGACAGGGCGTCGCGCACGCAGCCGCCGACGAAGCGCGCCTCGGCGCCGTCCCGCGTCAGGGCGGCGATCACCGCCTTGGTTTCCGGGAACGCCATCCACGGCTGCGGCGACAGCTTGCCGGTGGGTTCGACGGGTTTGGTCTTGTTCATCATTTCGGTGTTACTTCGGGCGCTCGAAATGGCCGGGCACGATCCGGCCGTCCTTGTCCAGCGTCGGCGGGTGGTAGATTCCGCCCGTCGGTTCGCCGCCCAGCCAGGCGGTGGCGACCAGCGCCGCCATCAACAAGACGATACCCGCGCCGCCCAGCCATAGCCAAGGTCCCTGGCGCCAGTCGGGGGCCGCGCCGCCGGTTTTCTCGGCGGTGCGCGCCGCGACCCAGACCCAGCCGAAATAGACCAGGAACGGCGCGATCAGCGGCAAGATGTATTCGAAGAGGATGCGGATCATGCGGAATCCCGATCCCGGCGCAGGAATTCGTAGAGGTTCATCACCATGCCCGCGGTCGCGCCCCAGATGAAGTAATCGCCGTAGGGCACGGCGTAGAAATGGCGCGCCACGCCCTCGACGTCGCGGCTCATGCGCTTGTGGTTGGCGGGATCGAGCAGGAAAGCGAGCGGCACCTCGAACACTTCGGCGACCTCGGTCGGATCGGGCGTGACGGCGAAGGGCGGCGTCACCAGCCCGACCACCGGCGTCACGTCGAAGCCGGTGCGGGTGACGTAACGGTCCAGCCGGCCGATGACGCGAACATGGCGCCGATCCAGGCCGACTTCCTCTTCCGTTTCGCGCAACGCGGCGGCGGCGGGTTCGGGATCGCCTTCCTCGATGTGGCCGCCGGGGAAACTGATCTGGCCGGCATGGTGGGCGAGATGATCGGTGCGCCGGGTGAAAAGAACGGTCAAGCCCTCCTCGCGCAGCACGATGGGCACCAGCACGGCGGCCGGGCGCAGGTCGGCGCGAATCCCCATGCCCGGGTTAAGGTCATGGTCGCCCTTCAAGGCCATGGCCGGCGACCGGGCGCCGGGCGCGCGGTCGCCCAAGGCCGCGAACCGCCGCGCCAGCGCGTCCGCCGTCAGTGTCCCGTTGAGCTCGTTTGCCGTCATTCCACGGAATTCCCCAAGGGAAAGAACACGCCCGCGCTCCAAACCCCCATGGTTGGGCGGTCTTCATCTGTCCCTTCCACGGCCAGCGCCGCCAACTCATAATACACCGGACGCGCGATCAGGGCGTCCAATCCCGCTCGAACGGCGACGTAAGGTTTGGGGCCGGGGACCACGCGAAGAGGGTGATCGGGGCCGATGACGACCCAATCGTCCACGTTGGTGCGAAGGCGCAAGGTTTGCGCCGGGCCGACGCCGTCGCGGGCCAGTTCGACGCCGATAAAAGGCGCGTCGTCGACCCGGATGCGCGCCTTTTCCACCGGCGTCACCAGCCAGTACGTCCCGTCGGCCTCGCGCGCCAGCACGCCCGCGAACAGCCGCACCAGTTCCTTGCGGCCGATGGGGCTGCCTTGGTGGTACCATGTTCCGTCGTCGGCGATGCGGATGTCGATTTCGCCGCAATCGACGGGCGCCGCCGGCTTTCGCTTTCGTTCGTCTTGGGGCTTCGTCATGGAACGCAATGCCCGCATCCAAAAAGAGGTGCCGTCGTGACCGCCGACACATTAAATAAGACTTTGACGGGCCTGGGCAATGCCGCCCCCCCTGCCGGCGAGGATATCATCGCCGAGGCCAAACGGACGGCGGCGGCCATTACCGCGTCCCGCGCGGCCATCGGCCGGGTCATTTTCGGCCAGGAACGCGTGGTCGAACAGGTCTTGATCACGCTGCTCGCGGGGGGGCACGCGCTCTTGATCGGCGTGCCGGGCCTGGGCAAGACCAAGCTGGTGGAAACCCTGGGGGCCGTTTTCGGGCTGGACGCCAAGCGGGTGCAGTTCACGCCCGACCTGATGCCCGCCGACATTCTCGGCTCCGAGGTGCTGGAGGAATCGGAAGGCGGCCGGCGCTCGTTCCGGTTCATTCCCGGGCCGGTGTTCACGCAATTGCTGATGGCCGACGAAATCAACCGCGCCAGCCCGCGCACGCAATCGGCGCTGCTCCAGGCGATGCAGGAAGGCCGCGTCGCCGTCGCCGGCCATTCCCACCCGCTGCCCGCGCCCTTTCACGTGCTGGCGACCCAGAACCCGCTCGAACAAGAAGGCACGTATCCGCTGCCCGAGGCGCAACTCGACCGCTTCTTGTTGCAAGTCGATGTCGAATATCCCGACCGCGCCGCCGAACGCGACATCATGCTGAAGACCACCGGCGTCGACGAGGCCGGCCCGGCGCGGGCCATGACGGCGGCCGATTTGGCGGCGGCGCAGCGCTTGGTGCGGCGCATTCCCGTCGGCGAAAGCGTGACCGAGGCGATCCTGACCCTGGTCCGGTCGGGGCGGCCGGATTCGTCGGACATCGAGGAGGTGCGTCAATACGTCGCCTG
>CAYIQU010000127.1:0-5580 GCA_964365645.1 uncultured Hyphomicrobiales bacterium
CAAGTCCACGGCGCCCTTCCCCAACCCCACCGCGGCGCGCGCCGCCAACAACGGCGCCTATCCGCCCGATCTGTCCTTGATGATCAAGGCGCGCAAGGGCGGCGCCGATTACCTGTACGCGCTCTTGACCGGCTACAAGGAACCGCCCGCCGACTTCAAGTTGATGGACGGGATGAACTACAACGCCTACTTCCCCGGCCAGCAGATCGCCATGGCCGCGCCCTTGAGCGAGGGGTCCGTCGACTATCCCGACGACACCAAGCCCACGCTGGAGCAGATGGCCCAGGACGTCGCCACCTTCCTCGCCTGGACGGCGGAGCCGGAACTGGAAGCGCGCAAGCGCCTGGGCCTCAAGGTCCTGTTGTTCCTGCTGGTGCTGACCGGAATGCTCTACGCGGTCAAGCGCGCGGTCTGGGCGGACGTCCATTAGCAATCATTTGCTCAATCGTTTGATGGAGAAAACACTCATGCCGTTCAAGCGCATCCTTGCCGCGCTCGCGTCCGTTTTCGCGCTGTCCTCGTCGCCCGACGCCCTGGCGCAGGGCGCCAACCCGCGCGTGCGCCTGGAAACCTCGCTCGGCGCCATCGTCATCGAGCTCGATCCCGCCAAGGCGCCGAAGTCGGTCGAGAACTTCCTCAACTACGTTCGCGCCGGGTTCTACGACGGCACCCTCTTTCACCGGGTCATTCCGAACTTCATGGCCCAGGGCGGCGGCTTCACCCCCGACTTCAAGCAAAAGTCGACCGGCGCCATGGTCCGCAACGAATCCATCGGCGGGCCGTCCAACAAGCGCGGCACGGTGGCCATGGCCCGCACCTCGGACCCCCACTCCGCGACCGCCCAGTTCTTCATCAACGTGAAGGACAACCTGTTTCTGGATGCCGGGCCGCGCCATCCGGGCGGCTTCGGCTACACGGTCTTCGGCCACGTGGTCGAGGGCATGGACGTCGCCGACAAGATGGTGGCGACGCCGACCGGCGCGGCGGGTCCGTTCGACCAGGACGCCCCCAAGACGCCGATCGTCCTGACCAAGGCGACGATTATCGCCCGCTGAGGATTCCCGTCGCGCGCTAATTCAGCGCAATGACGCCTCGATGTTGCCGCCGTCGACGGTGACGATCGCCGCCGTGGTCTTCTTGGCGAGCGCCAGGGCGACGAATTCGCGGGCGACGTCCTCGGCGGTCACTTCTTGTTTCAAGAGATTTCCGGCCATGTAGTCGCGCGCGCTGACCCCGCGCGCCTTGGAGCGGGACGCGATCATCGTGTCCGTCAAAAGACCGGAGCGAATCCGGTCGGCGTTGACGGCGTTCGAGCGAATGCCGTCGCCGCCGTGATCCAGCGCGTATTGTTTCATTAAAAATAGCGTCGCCGCCTTGGGCAACCCGTAGGGGCCGAAGTCGCGGCCGGGATTGATCGCCTGCTTCGAGGTGTTGAACAGCAGGCAGCCGCCCAGGCCCTGCGCGCGCATGAGGCGCGTCGCGTTCTGCGCCGCCGCCTGATGGGAAAAGAAGTTCAGTTCGAAGCTCCGGCGGAGCGTCTCGTCGGACACGTCGCCGATGCGGCCCTGCCAGGCGGCGCCGGCGTTGGACACCAGGATATCCACCCCGCCGTAGGTTTCGGCGATGCGATCGAAGGCCGCGCGCACCGATCGGGGATCGGTCACGTCGCAGGCGATCCCCAGCCCCTTCACCGTCTTGGCGACGTGGGCGGCGGCGTCCTTGTCCCGGTCGAGCACGCAGACCTCGGCGCCAACGGCTGCAAACGCGCGCGCCGCCGCCGCGCCGATGCCCGATCCGCCGCCGGTGACGGCGACCACGTGGCGGGCGAGCGGCTTTTCCGCGCCACGGCCCAGTTTCGCCTGTTCCAGCGACCAGTACTCGACGTCGAACGCATCGGCCTCGGAAATGACCTTGAAGCGCCCGAGCGTCTCGGCGTTCGCGATCACCTCGACGTTGGTTTCGGCGAGATCGGCGGCGATGGCGGCGGCCTTTTTCGATTCGCCCAGGCCGAACAGGCCCAACCCCGGCACCAGCACGACGCGCGGGATCGGATCGATTTCCTTCTTCTTGCCGTCGAAGCGCTTGTTGTTGCGCGCGAAATAGGCGCGGTATTCGGCGATGTACTTGTCCAACGCCTTTTGCACGCCCGCCTTGAAGGCCTCCGACTTGCCTATCTCGGGCGCCGGCGCGATCAAGGGCTTCTGCTTGGTGCGGATAACGTGATCGGGCGTCGCCGTTCCGGCAAGTCCATAGCGGCCCAGGTCACGACCGTTGACGAAGGAAAGGATGGCGGGCGAGGCGCGGAAATCCAGCACCAGGCGCTTCCATTCGCGCTCCGCCGGGTTGACGGGGATCGCGAGAAGCCCGCGCAGGATCGGCGCGACGTCGGCCACGGGCGCGATCTTCTTCGGCAGCGCGCGGGTGGCGAAAACACGGCGGCCGGCCTTCTTGATTCTTGCTTCCGCCGCCGAGACGTGGCGGATCATGCGCCCGTAGGCTTCACGGGCCGACGCGCCGAAGGTGAAAATGCCGTGCTTCAGCAGGATCAATCCTTCGACCTCGGGGTTCCGGCGATAGACCTCGGCCGCCTTCTTGGCGAGCGCGAAGCCCGGCATGATGTAGGGCACGTAAGCCATCTTTTCGCCGTAGACCTCGCGGCAGAGCTTTTCGGCGTCCGGCTGGTCGGTCAGCGCCAGCACCGCGTTGGAATGAGTGTGGTCGATGAAGGTGTGCGGGATGAAGGCGTGCAACAGCGTCTCGACCGACGGGTTCGGCGAGGCGGAATCGAGCAGGTTGCAGCGCTGGACGTTGACCATGTCCTCGTCCGACAGCGCACCCAGCTTCAAAAGCCCGAGCAGGGGTTTCAGCCGCACCGCCGGCAGGCCCTTGGGCGCGATGGTCGCCATGTCCCAGCCCGAGCCCTTGACGCAAAGAACGTCCACCTCCTCGCCCGTCAGGTCGCGCATCCGCGTCTTGACCGAGGTATTGCCGCCGCCGTGGAGAACCAGCTTCGGCTCGCCGCCCAAAAGCCGCGTGGTGTAGACGCGCAGGGCCAAATCGCGGCCGACGCCTTCTTTCGCGTGCTGGCGGACACAAGCCTCGGCGTCGCGGTCGGACCACAGGTTCTGCATGGAAAGTCTCTCGGCTGGTTGCGGCGGAAAATCGGGGGCTGTTATCCCCCGGCAACGGGATTCGCGCAAGCGGACCCTGGGAAACCGGCTCCCGGACGCATCCCCGAGCCGGGCGCGGGTTTCCGCTCCCTTGGCCCACCCCTCTTGACCCAACGCGCGCTTTCATCGGGCCAGTCACCTTTCCGTCCTCTTCGGGCGTTAACCACGCCTGCATTGCCGGAAATCCCTACTAGAATCCTTTGCTTTTCTCGGGGATAGTGCACTGCCCCGCGAAGCATATCGGAATATGCATGGGGAATTGGAGACCGGCTTGAGCACCCTGCGCCTTAAAATCCTCGTCGCCAGCCTAGCCTTCGTCGGGCTGGTCACGGCCCTGTTCGCCTATCGCGCATGGGAGGCTTACAATACCGAACGCACCGAGGTAATCGCCGAGCTTTCCGGCCAGACCCTGGCCTTGAAAGCCTACACCGAGGAAACCCTCGGCAACGTGGACAGCCAACTTCAGGTCATCGTCGCCCGGGTGCGCGCCGCCGGAAACATCCGCTCGCCCGAACTGAAGGACCTGGACGTCGTCTTCGCCGCGCGCGAACGGAACCCTTCCTTCCTGATCAACCTGATGGTCGCCGACGCGGCGGGAAACGTGATCGCCGCCACCATTCCCCATGCACCGCCGACCCTGGCGGCGCGGCCTTATTTCACCCAACACCGCGACCATGCCGACGCGGCGCCTTACTTCACCAAAGCGATGGAATCCCCGACCCTGATCGGCACATGGCGATTCACCATGAGCCGCCGGTTGGAGGACCGCGAGGGCCAATTCACCGGGATCATCGTCGCCTATATTGGGATCGAAGCCCTCGCCCAAGAATACGAACGCATGCGTATCCGCCCCGAAGGCTCGTTTGCCCTGATCGGCGAGGGCGGCCAAGTCATGACCCGGACGCCCTTGGTCATGTCGGCCATCGGCCGGATCGTCCCCGCCGCCGCCCGGCATTTTCAAGACCCCCTGGCGATCATAAGCGACGTCTCCCCGATTGACGGTCACGTCCGCTTGATCGCCCAGCGGCGGCTCGATCGTTATCCCTTCGCTATTTCGGCGACCACCCTTGAAAGCGCGAGCCATACCCAATGGCGGCGCGATCTGCCGGTCATGGTGGCGGTCTGGATTCTGGTCGCGCTGGGAACCTTCGCGGGCGGGCACACTCTTGCCCGACGGGTCGAGCGCGAAGCCGAGGCCCGCGAGAGGCTCCACGGCACCAATCGCGAGCTCGACTTCTACAAATACGCCCTGGACCACCACGCCATCGTCGGCATCACCGACATCCAAGGCAGAATCGTCCATGCCAACGACAAATTCGTCGAGATCTCGAAATATTCGCGCGACGAACTGCTGGGGCAGGACCATCGCATCCTCAATTCCGGTCTTCACCCCAAGGAATTCTTCCGCGACATGTGGCGCACCATCGCCCAAGGAAAGCCTTGGCGCGGCGAAATCCGGAACCGAGCCAAGGACGGGACGTTCTATTGGGTGGATACGACCATCGCGCCATTGCTGGACGAACAGGGCAAGCCGTTCCGCTATTTCGCCATTCGCGTCGACATCACCAACCGCAAGCGGGCGGAACACGAATTGATCGTCGCCAAGACCGCCGCCGAGGCGGCCAACCGGGCGAAGGGCGAGCTGATCGCCAACACCAGCCACGAACTGCGCACGCCGCTCAACGCCATCATCGGCTTTTCCGAGATGATGAAGATGGAAGTGTTCGGGCCGCTGGCCGATAAATATAAAACCTACGTCAACGACATCAATGAATCGGGCAAGCACTTGCTCGACATCGTCAACGATATCCTCGACGTCTCGGCCATCGAAGTGGGCATGGTCGAGATTCACGACGAGTCCATCAGCCTGGCCGAGGCCCTGCGCAGCGCCGTCCGCCTGGTTCAGCCCCGCGCCGAGGCCGCCGGCATCGCGCTGCACGACGATATTCCCTTGGGCTTGCCGAAACTTCGCGCCGATTCGCGCCGCGTCAAGCAGATCGCGCTCAATCTGCTGTCCAACGCGGTCAAGTTCTGCGACCGGGGCGGGCTGGTCACGGTCACCGCCGCCCACGGCCTGGACGGGCATCTTTTCTTCCGGGTGATCGACACCGGCATCGGCATGGACAAGGACGAAATCGCGCACGCCATGACCAAGTTCGGCCAAGTGGATTCGGGCCTGGCCCGAAAATACGAAGGCCTCGGGTTGGGGTTGCCATTGTCCCAGGAACTGGTCGCGCTGCACGACGGCACCCTCAACATCGAAAGCGCCAAGGGCCACGGCTCGACCGTGACCGTGTCCTTCCCCCGCAGCCGGACGATCGTGGAATAGAGCATGATGTCTTGATATGGAATCGGCTGCGTTGCGTCCTGGCGAGGCGATCCGCCAGGCGCGGCGCGAAGGGCGATGCCG
>CAYIQU010000128.1:0-5574 GCA_964365645.1 uncultured Hyphomicrobiales bacterium
AGGCGCCAGGAATAGAACGCGGTCAGAAACGCGGCGGCGATTCCGGCGGCGAAGGCGAACAGGCCCGCGGGCGAGGCCGCGGCATAAGCCGCCTCGATGATGATATCCTTGGAATAGAACCCGGAAAACGGCGGAATCCCGGCCGCCGCCAACGAGCCGATCCACATCAGGCCGTAGGTCACCGGAATCATCTTCCAGATTCCGCCCATGCGGCGCATGTCCTGCTCGTCCGACATGGCGTGAATCACCGAACCGGCGCCGAGGAACAGCAGCGCCTTGAAGAACGCATGGGTCATCAGGTGGAAGATGCCGGCGGCGTAGGCCGACACGCCGCAGGCGAAGAACATGTAGCCGAGCTGGCTGCAGGTCGAATAGGCGATCACCCGCTTGATGTCGTTTTGCACGCAAGCGATCGTGGCGGTGAAGATCGCGGTCGAGGCCCCGACCACGGTGACCACGATCAGCGCGGTTTCGGAAAGCTCGAACAGCGGCGAAAGCCGGGCGACCATGAACACCCCGGCCGTGACCATGGTCGCAGCGTGGATCAGGGCGGAAACCGGCGTCGGCCCTTCCATCGCGTCGGGCAGCCAGGTGTGCAGGCCGAGCTGGGCGGATTTGCCCATCGCGCCCACGAACAAAAGCAGGCAGGCCAGAGTCAGGGCGTGGAATTCGCCGCCGAACACGCGGACGGTGGCGGCCGCCTTGGACGGGGCGGCGGCAAAGATGACGTCGAGGTTGACCGACTGGAACAGGACGAAAACCAGGAAGATGCCGAGCGCGAAGCCGAAGTCGCCGACCCGGTTGACGACGAAGGCCTTGATCGCGGCGGCGTTGGCGCTCGGCCGTTCGTACCAGAAGCCGATCAGCAGGTAGGACGCCAGCCCGACCCCTTCCCAGCCGAAGAACATCTGCACCAGGTTGTCGGCCGTCACCAGCATCAGCATGAAGAAGGTGAACAGGCTCATGTACGCCATGAATCGCGGCACCGAGTTGTCGTGGCTCATGTAGCCGACCGAATAGATGTGGATCAGGGCGGAAACGTTGCACACCATCAGGACCATGACGGCGGTCAGGGCGTCGAACTTCAACGCCCAGGAAACCTCGAGCGCGCCGGAATCGATCCAGGTGAACAATTCCACCGTGCGCGGCTGGGAATCGAAAACGACGCTGTTGAAAATGAAGATCGACAGGACCGCCGACAGGACCAGCGCGCCGCAGGTGACGAGTTGCGCCAGCCGGTCGTGACGGTGCTTGGCCTCCTTGGTCTCGGCGGGCAGAAAGGCGATCGCGCCGGCAAGCGCGGCGCCCAAAAGGGGAAGGAAGATCGCGGCGGTGAACATGCTCTCGCCCCTAGCCCTTCATCATGTTGACGTCTTCGACCGCGATCGAGCCGCGGTTGCGGAAGAACACCACCAGGATGGCAAGCCCGATGGCGGCCTCGGCCGCGGCGACGGTCAGGATCAGCATGGCGAACACCTGGCCCGCGAGATCGCCGAGCGCCGCCGAGAACGCGACCAGATTGACGTTGACCGCCAGCAGCATCAACTCGATCGACATCAAGATGACGATGACGTTCTTGCGGTTCAGAAAAATGCCGAAGATGCCGGTTGCGAACAAAATCGCGCCGACGGTCAGGTAATGGGCGAGGCCGATATCGAGCATCAGATCCCCTTCCCCGGTTCGACTTTCTTGAGTTCGATGGTGTCCTCGGGCCGGCGCGCGAGCTGGGCGGCGATGTTCTGGCGGCGCACGCCCGGGCGGGTGCGATGCGTCAGCACGATCGCCCCGATCATGGCGATCAGCAGGATCAGGCCCGCCGCCTGGAATAGAAAAGCGTAGTGGGTATAGAGGAGTTCGCCCAGCGCGCGGGTGTTGTTGTCCGCCCCGGCCATGGGCGCGGCCGCCAGCAGGCGGGAATCCGGCGCCGTCTTCCACGACGACACCACCACCACCAGTTCGATCAGCAAGGTGAGGCCGACCAGCACGCCGATCGGCAGGTAGTGCAGGAATCCCTGGCGCAGGGCGACGAAATCGATGTCCAGCATCATGACCACGAACATGAACAGCACCGCGACCGCGCCGACGTAGACCATCAACAGGATCATCGCCAGGAACTCGGCCCCGGCCAGCACGAACAGCCCGGCGGCGTTGAAGAAGGCGAGAATCAGGAACAGCACCGAATGGACCGGATTGCGCAGCGACACGACCAGGATCGCCGAGAGCACGGCGATCGTCGCGAACATATAAAAGGCAAGCGCTTGGATCATGTCCGGTTCGGTGTCCTCAACGGTACGGCGCGTCGGCCCTGAGCCGGGCCGCGAGTTCGGTTTCCCAACGGTCGCCGTTGGCGAGCAGACGAGCCTTGTCGTACATCAATTCCTCGCGGGTTTCGGTCGCGAATTCGAAGTTCGGTCCCTCGACGATGGCGTCCACCGGGCAGGCTTCCTCGCAATAGCCGCAGTAGATGCACTTGGTCATGTCGATGTCGTAGCGGGTGGTGCGACGGCTGCCGTCGGCGCGCGGCTCGGCCTCGATGGTGATGGCCTGGGCGGGGCAGATCGCCTCGCACAGCTTGCAGGCGATGCAGCGTTCCTCGCCGTTCGGATAGCGGCGCAGCGCGTGCTCGCCGCGAAAGCGCGGGCTCAAGGGGCCTTTCTCGTAGGGGTAATTGATCGTGATCTTCGGCCGGAACATATAGCTGAAGGTCAGCGCCAGTCCCGAGAGAAGCTCGGTCAACAGGACCGTGCGGGCGGTGCGTTCGATGAAACCCATGATTCGCTCCCTCCCCCTACTTCACGACCGGCAGGCGGCCGAAGGCGACGAGCACGCCCGAGACCACGACCACGGCGGTGAGCGAAACCGGCAGGAACACTTTCCAGCCCAGCCGCATGATCTGGTCGTAGCGGTAACGCGGGAACGCCGCGCGCACCCAGATGAAGATGAACAAAAGCGCCGCGATCTTGAGGATGAACCAGACCGGCCCCGGCAGCCAGGTGAACGGCGCGATCTCGAACGGCGGCAGCCAGCCGCCCAGGAACAGGATCGTGGTCATGCCCGCCATCAGGATCATGTTGGCGTATTCGCCGAGAAAGAACAGCGCGAACGTCATGGCCGAATATTCGACGTTGTAGCCGGCGACCAGTTCGGCCTCGGCCTCGGGCAGGTCGAAGGGGTGGCGGTTGGTCTCGGCCAAGGCCGAGATGAAGAAGATGACCGCCATCGGAAACAGCGGCAACCAGAACCAGTTGAGCATACCGAGCCGGCCTTTTTGCGCCAGCACGATGTCGGTCAAGTTGAGCGAACCGACGCACAGTAAAACGGTGATGATAACGAAGCCGATCGAGACTTCGTAGGACACCATCTGCGCCGAGGACCGCAACGCGCCTAAAAAGGCGTACCGCGAATTGCTCGCCCAACCGGCCATCAAGATGCCGTAAACGCCGAGCGAGGATATGGCGAACAGATAAAGGATGCCGACGTTGATGTCGGCCAGAACCATTCCCTCGCCGAACGGGATCACCGCCCAGGCGGCGAGCGCCAACGTGAACGTGACGCACGGCGCGACCAGGAAGACGCCGCGATTGGCGCTGGAGGGAATGACGGTTTCCTTGAGGAACAGCTTCAAGCCGTCGGCGAGCGGTTGCAGCAGGCCGAACGGGCCGACCACGTTGGGGCCGCGGCGCAGATGCATGGCGCCGATCACCTTGCGTTCGGCATAGGTGAGATAGGCGACCGCCAACAGCAACGGCACCACGATCGTCACGATCTTGATGACGATCCACAAGAGCGGCCAGACGAAGCCTTCCCAGATGTCCATCAGTTCAGCCATGGGTCCCCGTCGAGCTTGAGGCTCCGCCCGAAAACACCGCCGCGCATTCGGCCATGGTTTCCGAGGCGCGGCTGATCGGATCGGTGCGGTGGAAATCGCGGATCGGCGAGCGGAACGGCGCGTCGCCCGGCTCACCGGGACGCCCGAACGGTCCCCACGACGCAGGGACGACGGCGTCGAGGGCGGCGAACGCGGGGTGGGCCTTGGTCATCGCCGCCCGCAACTCCGCGAGCGAATCGAAATCGAGGCGCACGCCCATGGATTCCGCCAACGCGCGGACGATGGCCCAGTCTTCCCGTGCCTCGCCCGGCGGAAAGACGGCGCGGCGGGCGCGTTGCACCCGGCCCTCGGTATTGACGTAGGTGGCGTCCTTTTCGGTGTAGGCGGCCGACGGCAGCACCACGTCGGCGCGCGCCGCGCCACGGTCGCCGTGGTGGCCGATGTAGACGACGAAGGCCGAGCCGAGCCTAGTCGTGTCGATTTCGTCGGCGCCGAGCAGGAACAGCAGTTGAATCGCGCCCTCGCCCGCGCCGGCGACGCTGCCGGCGACATCGCGGCCCTTAGGCCCGGGCACGAAGCCGAGGTCGAGCCCGCCCGTCCGGGCAGCGGCGGTGTGCAGGACATTGAAGCCGTTCCAGTCGGGCTTGATGAGGCCGCAGGAGTCCGCGATCTGGCGCGCGAGCGCCAGGATCGCCCCGCCGTCGGGCCGGGCCAGGGCGCCCTGCCCGAGCACGAGCATCGGCGTCTTGGCCGTGGACAGCGTCTGGGCGAACGGATGCTTGCCGGCGGCGACGGCCTTCAGTTCGGCGGGACCGAAGCCGAGATGTTCATATCGATACGTCAGGTTCGCCGCCTCGCCGATGACGCCGACGCTGAAGCCGCCCATCAGCCAGCGCTTGCGCAGGCGCGCGTTGACGATGGGCGCCTCGCGGCGCGGATCGGTGCCGATCAGCAGGCAGGCGTCGGCGCGCTCGATTCCGGCGATGGTGGTGTTGAACAGATAGCCGGCGCGGCAGGCGGGATCGAGCGCCGCGCCGTCCTGGCGGCAATCCAAGTGCGGGCTTCCCAAAGCGGCGAGCAGCGATTTGAGCGCGAACATCGATTCCGCGCAGGCGAGATCGCCGGCGATCGCCGCGACCCGGTCGGCGGGAGTTCCCTTGGCCTTGGCGGCGATCGCGGCGAGCGCCTGGGGCCAATCGGCCTCCTCCAGCGTGCCGGCGCGCCGGATCCACGGCTTGTCGAGGCGGCGGCGACGCAAGCCGTCGCAGGCGAAGCGGGTCTTGTCGGAAATCCATTCCTCGTTCACGTCCTCGTTCAGCCGGGGCAGGACGCGCAGCACCGCCGCCCCGCGCGCGTCGAGGCGGATGTTGCTGCCGACGGCGTCGAGGACGTCGATGGATTCGGTTTTTTTCAGCTCCCACGGCCGGCAGGCGAAGGCGTAAGGCGCCGAGGTCAGCGCGCCGACCGGGCAGAGATCGATCAGGTTGCCGCTCAGTTCGGACGCCAGCGCCTTCTCGACGTAGAGGCCGACCTCCATGTGCTCGCCGCGGCCCGTCGCGCCCAGGTCGGGCACGCCGGCGATTTCGGTCGCGAACCGGATGCAGCGCGTGCAGTGGATGCAGCGCGTCATCACCGTCTTGATCAACGGACCCCAATTCTTGTCCTTCACCGCGCGCTTGGGTTCGCGGTAGCGGCTGCGGTCCATGCCGTAGCCCATGGCCTGGTCCTGCAAGTCGCATTCGCCG
>CAYIQU010000129.1:0-5524 GCA_964365645.1 uncultured Hyphomicrobiales bacterium
GCGGGCGCCCCGGCAGGACGGTGAACCCGCGCGCGCGGTGCGGTATGCGCCCGGCTCGCCCGCGCGGGCGACGACGGTAATAGTTTCGTCCGCCCGGACGCGGATCACGATGTCGGCCGGGGACGCCTTGATCTTCACGTCCGGCCTCCGGACCCGACCCCCGCCGCGCGCAGCATCGTCGCCGTCTCGAACAGGGGCAACCCGACGACGTTGGAATACGATCCTTGAATCCAATGAATGGATGCCGCCGCCAGTCCTTGAATGGCGTAGCCGCCCGCCTTGCCCCGCCATTCGCCGGACGCGATATAGGCGTCGATCTCGGCCGTCGTCAGGCGCTTGAAGGCGACGGCGGTTTCCGCCACCCGCACGCGCACGACGCCCTTGGCATCGCGCACCGCGACGCCGCCCAGCACCCGGTGCCGCCGGCCCGAGAGCAGCGCGAGACAGGCGCGCGCGGTTTTTTCGTCTTCGGCCTTGGGCAAAACCCGCCGGCCGCAGGCGACCACCGTGTCGGCGGCGAGAATGACCGCGCCGGCGGCTTCGGGACGCGAAGACGCGGCGCGGATTTTTTCCTCGGCCAGCCGCCGCGCGAGCGCACGCGGGTTTTCGCCACGGCGCGGCGTTTCGTCGATATCGGCGGGAATGACCGCGTCGGGCGCGAGCCCGATCTGGCGCAGCAGTTCAAGCCGGCGCGGACTGGCGGAGGCAAGAATGAAGCGCGGCGCCCCCATGCTGACCACGACCGGCGGCCCGGCTTATTTGAAACGGAAGGTGATGCGACCCTTGGTCAGATCGTAGGGCGTCATCTCGACGTTGACGCGGTCGCCGGCGAGAACCCGGATGCGGTGCTTGCGCATACGGCCGGCCGTGTGGGCCAAAATGACGTGTTCGTTGTCGAGCT
Organism: uncultured Hyphomicrobiales bacterium; assembly: GCA_964365645.1. GTDB lineage: Bacteria > Pseudomonadota > Alphaproteobacteria > Rhodospirillales > 2-12-FULL-67-15 > 2-12-FULL-67-15. Next base: position 902 of record CAYIQU010000129.1, read on the forward strand.
TGACCCGAAACATGGCGTTGGGCAGAAGCTCGGTCACGGTGCCTTGGAATTCGAGTACGTCTTCTTTCGCCATAAGCTCCTCGACGATGGGTCGGCGACGGTCGAGTCCCGCCGCCGGGGGCCCCATACATCGCCTTGCGGCGGCCTTCGGTCAAGCCCTTAGACTTGCTCGGGTTTCGGAAAGTCCCGCGCGGTCAGACGTCCCCGGCCCGGTGGATGGGAAAACGATCCTTGATTCGCCGCATCAGGTCGTCCCGGACCAGGCGGTAGGCGTCCAGCCGGGCCTCGCGGCCGCCCTCGATCGCGGTCGGATCGAAGACGTTCCAGAACTCGACCGCGCAAGCCATGTGGCGGGTCATTTCGACGGCCTTGTGCTGGGCCTCGGGCGAGAGCGAGATGATCAAATCGAACGAGCTGTCTTCGAGATCGGTGAACGCCTTGCAGCGGTGGCGGCTCAAGTCGATGCCGATTTCCTCCATCGCCGCCACCGCGAAGGGATCGATCTCGCCTTTGCGGACGCCGACCGAGTCGATGAAAACCCGATGCCCATGCAGATGCTTCAAGATCGCCTCGGCCATGGGCGAGCGGATCGAGTTCCAGGTGCAAGCGAACAGGACGGCGGCCGGAAGGTCGCTCATGAGGATGCGTTCACGCCCGGATGTGCAGGACGCAAAGCAGCGTGAACAGGCGCCGCGAGGTGCCGTCGTCGATCTCGGCTTTTTCGGCGAGCCGCTCGCGCAGCAGCGCCGCGCCTTCGTTGTGCAGGCCGCGCCGGCCCATGTCGATGGCCTCGATCTTCGACGGCGTCGCGGTCTTGATGGCGCTGTAATAGCTTTCGCAGATGGTGAAGTAGTCGCGCACGATGGTCTTGAACGGCGCCAGCGGCAGGGCGAAGCGGGTCAACTCGGCGCCGCCCTCGGCGCGGACGTCGAACATCAGCCGGTTTTCCTCGACGCCGAGGCGCAGGTCATAGGGCCCCTCGTGGCCCGCGACGGCGAAGCTGTTTTCCTCGATCAGGTCGTAGATCGCCACTTTTCGTTCGTGCTCGACCTGGGGGCCGCGCCGCACGAGGCCGCGCTCGTCGAGCGCGATCTTGGCGATGCGTTGGGCGATGCGCTGCGTGTCGGCCACGACCGCGCCTTCAGGTCCGGCGCGGCGTCTTGAGCCGCACCGCGATCGACAGGACGTGCGCGTCCAGCCCCTCGGCGCGGGCGAGCGTCATGGTCGCGGGGCCGAGCGCCGCCAGGCCCTTAAGGTCGCAGGCGATCAGCGACGTGCGCTTCATGAAATCGAGCACGCCGAGGCCCGACGAAAAGCGCGCGCTGCGCGCCGTCGGCAACACGTGATTGGGTCCGGCGATGTAATCGCCGAGCGCCTCCGGCGTGAAGCGGCCCAGGAAGATCGCGCCGGCGTTGCGGATTTTCCCGGCCAGCGCTTCGGGTTTCGCGACGGCCAACTCCAGATGCTCGGGCGCCAGCCGGTCGATCAGAGGCACCGCGTCGGCCAGCCGGCGCACGAGGATCACCGCGCCGAATTTCGCCCAGCTGGCCCGCGCTATCGCCGCGCGCGACAAGGTCTTCAAGTGATCTTCGATGGCGCGTTCGACCGCGTCGGCGAAACGGGCGTCGTCGGTCATCAGGATCGACTGCGCCGAAGCGTCGTGTTCGGCCTGGGACAGCAGATCGGCGGCGATCCAGCGGGGATCGTTGGCGCCATCGGCGACCACCAGGATTTCCGACGGCCCCGCGATCATGTCGATGCCCACCTGGCCGAACACCTGGCGCTTGGCTGCCGCCACAAAGGCGTTGCCGGGGCCGACGATCTTGTCGACCGGGCGGATGGTTGGGGTGCCGTAAGCCAGCGCGGCCACGGCTTGCGCCCCGCCGACGCGGTAAATCTCGTCGACGCCCGCGAGCCGGGCCGCCGCCAGCACCAGCGGATTGAGTTTTCCCTGGGGCGTGGGAACGACCATGACCAGCCGCGCGACCCCCGCGACCCGGGCGGGGATCGCGTTCATCAGCACCGACGAGGGATAGGCCGCCGTTCCGCCCGGCACGTACAGCCCGGCCGCCGCGACGGCCGTCCAGCGCAGCCCGAGTTTGATCCCCGCCGGATCGTCGACGGAAAGATCGGCCGGCAACTGGCGCGCGTGAAAATCGCGGATGCGCCGGGCGGCGAGCTTGAGCGCCCGCAGCGCCGCCGGATCGCATTGTTTCACCGCCCGGGCGATTTCCGCGTCGGTGACGCGCAGCCTGCCGGGCGTGACGGCGAAGCCGTCGAAGCGGCGGGTGTAGTCGATCAGCGCACGGTCGCCATGGGTCCGCACGGCGGCGACGATATCAGCGACGACGGCGTTGACGTCGGCGGCGCTTTCGCGCTTGGCCGACAACAACCGGTCGAACGCGGCGGCGAAGCCGCGCTTGCGGGCGTCAAGCCGCGCGGGCATTCGTGGCCTCCCGGAACCGATCGATCCAGGTTCCGATCTCGTCGGGGCGCGTTTTCCACGCGGTGCGATTGACGGCGAGGCGCGAGCTGACCTCGGCGATCAACTCGACCTCGACCAGGCCGTTGGCCTTCAGCGTCTGCCCGGTCGAGACCAGATCGACGATCCGCCGGCTCAAGCCCAAGAGCGGCGCCAGCTCCATCGCTCCGTTCAGCTTGATGCAATCGGCATGCACGCCCCGGCGCGCGAAGTGGCGGCGCGTCGTCTCGGGATACTTGGTGGCGATGGTGACGTTGCTCCAGGTCGCCGGGTCGTCCTCGCCCACCATCTCGGCCGGTTCCGCGACCGCGAGCCGGCACTTGCCGATGCCGAGGTCGAGCGGCGCGTAGATTTCCGGATAGTCGAATTCCATCAGCACGTCGCTGCCGACGACGCCCAGGTGCGCCGCGCCGAAGGCGACGAAGGTCGCCGCGTCGAACGAGCGCACGCGGATCACGTCGACCTCGGGCCGGTTGGTGGCGAAGCGCAATTGCCGCGCGTCGTCGTCGGCGAAGGCCGCTTCCGGCTCGATGCCGGCGCGCGCCAAGACCGGCAGCACCTCTTTCAAGATGCGGCCCTTGGGCAGCGCCAGAATAAGCTTCTCGTTCGCCGATGCGGCCGGCATGGCCAAACCCTCGATCAACGCCTGGTCCTTGGAACTGTAGCCCGCCGTGCCCGGGCCTGACGAGGGCGCGGCGAGGGGCGGGTTTATAGCGGCTTTGCGGGGCCAAAGCCAGCCGAAGGGGCATGGTAAACGCACCCGGCCGAGGCCCGCCCTTGGCGGGCAAGGCGGCTGTCTGTAGCATCGGCGACGCGCCGCCGCCGTCGCACCCCGCGCACCTCCAGGGGCCGCCATGACCCGATCGTCCGCCGCCAACCATGCCGAGACCTGCCAGGTCTGCCACGGCCGCTTTCCGCTGGCGCGGCTGACCCCGGCGGCGCTGGTCCGACCCGTCCTGCTCGAGCGGATTCGCCGCGACCTTCCCGACTGGTCGGAACAGGGATTCATATGCCACCGCGATCTGAACCGGGTCCGGGCCAACTACATCGAGGAACTTCTGGGGCAGGAGCGCGGCGGGCTGACCGCGCTCGAACACTCGGTGATCGAAAGCATCGAGCGCCACGAAACGCTGGCGAGCAACGTCGAGGAAGAGTTCGCCAAAAGCCTGACGCGGGGCGAGCGGCTCGCCGACCGGATCGCGGAATTCGGCGGAAGCTGGCACTTCATCGGCCTCTTCGCCGCGGTCCTCATCGCCTGGATGGCGGTCAACAGCGCGGCCCTGGCCGCCGAGCCGCTCGATCCTTACCCCTACATCCTGCTCAACCTGGCGCTCTCCGCCCTGGCCGCGATCCAGGCGCCGATCATCTTGATGAGCCAGAACCGCCAGGAAGCCCGCGACCGGCTGCGCTCGGAAAACGACTATCAGGTCAACCTGAAGGCCGAACTGGAGATTCGCCATCTCCACGAGAAGCTCGATTTTCTCATCGAGAACCAGTGGCAGCGACTTCTGGAAATCCAGCGGATCCAGGTCGACTTGATGAACGAAATGGGCGAGCGGCGCTAACCCCGGACGCGCTCGATCCGCGCGCCGCAAGCCGACAGCTTGTCCTCGATGCGCTCGTAGCCGCGGTCGATATGGTAGACCCGGTTGACCACCGTTTCGCCCTCGGCCGCCAGCGCCGCCAGCACCAAAGAGACCGAGGCGCGCAAATCGGTCGCCATGACCTCGGCGCCGGAAAGCTTGGGCACGCCGCGCACGATGGCCGACGCGCCGTGGACGTTGACGTTGGCGCCCATGCGGCACAGTTCCGGCACGTGCATGAAGCGGTTCTCGAAAATCGTCTCGGTGATCATCGAGGCCCCGGCCGCCGTGCTCATCAGGGCCATGAACTGCGCCTGCATGTCGGTCGGAAAGCCGGGATAAGGCTCGGTCATGGCGTCGGCGCCGCGCAGCGTGCCGACCGCCGAGACGCGCACGCCGCCCGGGCATTCGTCGATGGCGACGCCGGCCGAGCGCAGGGCCGTGGCCACCGCCTCCATCAGATCGAGGCGCGCGCCCTTCAATTCGATCTCGCCGCCGGTGATGGCGGCGGCCACGGCGTAGGTGCCGCTTTCGATCCGGTCGGGCACGACCGCGTGA
>CAYIQU010000130.1:0-5460 GCA_964365645.1 uncultured Hyphomicrobiales bacterium
AAACTGCCGCCACTTCTTGGTCGCGTCGGGCGGAACGGTGAGAACCTCGACTTCCTCCTAATTCCGGAACCGCTCCAGGCGCGCCTGAACATGGGCCTCCGCGTTCACCGCGCCGTAGTAGCCGCTCCGGGTCAGGGCGCGGATCAGGGTTTCGTAGCCGAGGCCGGGCTTGAGAATCTCGGCGACCATCGCCATGTCGTCGACGTAGGGCCGGTTGAACAGCACCAGTCGTTCGTCGCGGTCGAACAACGCGACGCCGTCGCTGATCCCCTCGATGGCGTCGGCGAGGCGCTGGTGCGCCGTCATCGCCTGTTCCTCGGCCCGGTGCTGTTCAGTAACGTCGCCGCGAACGATCAGCGTGCCGCCGTCGCGGGTCCGGTAGTGCCGGACCACGAGATGATGCGGGCCGTCCGGCTCCTGGGCCGAGATCAAGACGGTTTCGAGGGCGCGGAATTGGGCCATGCGTTGCCGGACCACGTCCTCGCCCGTTCCCTTCGAATAATGGCCGGCGGCGGCCAAGCGTCGGGTCAAGTCCTCGAAGGTCTCTCCCGCGACGGGATCCGATTCCCCTGTTCGCACGGCGCGGCGATAGCTCGCATTCATCATCACCAGCTTCTCGGCGCGGTCGTAAAGGGCGATGCCGTCCTCGATGCCCTCGATGGCGTCGACGAGCTGTTGCTGCGCCGCCTGCGCCTGCTCCTCGGCCATGCGATAGGCGGTGATGTCGCTGCGAACCAGCAGGGTGCCGCCGTCGGAGGCGCGGAAGCGGCGGATGCGAATCCATTTCCGCCCTTGCGGGGAATTGAAATGGACGTCCGTGTCCTTCAGTGCCCGAAAAGCGGCGAGCCGGCTCTTGATCCAGTCCTCGCCGCTGCCGTCGTAGATCTGGGTGTCGCTCAAGCCCCGCAGGACGTCCTCGAAGGACACGCCGGGCTTGACGACGTCGCCGATGAAAGCGAGATCGTCGCGATAGGCCCGGTTGCACATCACCAGCCTTTCGTCGGGACCGTAAAGGGCGATGCCGTCGGCGAGGCCGTCGATGGCCTCGCCGAACCGGCGCTGGACGGCCTGGGCTTTTTCCTCGGCCTCGCGAAGCGCGGTGACGTCGTTGTTCACCACCAGCGTGCCGCCGTCGCGGGTGCGGTAGTAGCTGACGAAACCCGATTGTTTTGTGCCGTCGGGTTCGATTTTGTCGAGATTCATGGGTTCGAGGGCGCGAAAAGCGCGGCACCGTTCCTGGACCCAATCCTCGCCGCGCACGCCGCCGTAGAACCCGCCGGCGGCCAGGCGGCGCGCCAATTCCTCGAACCGGACGCCGGGTTTCAGGTCGGGGCCGAAAAAGGGTTCGATCACGCGCCGGAATTCGGCGTTGAAGATCACCAGCCGTTCGCCGGCGTCGTAAAGGGAAATGCTGTTCCCGCCGTGATCGATGGCGTCGGCGAGCTGTTGCTGCGCCGTTCGCAGGCTGGCCTCGGCCGAGCGCCGCTCGCTCAAGTCCCGGATCGTGCCGGCGAACAGCCGCCGGCCGCCGACGTCGATCTCGCCGACGGCGAGATCGGCGGGGAACGTCTCGCCGGACTTGCGCCGGGCCGTGATTTCGCGCCCATGGCCGATGACCCTGGCTTCCCCGGTGCGAAGATAACGGCGCAGATAACCGTCGTGCCGCTGGGCGACGTCCGGGGGCATCATCATCGAAACATTGCGGCCGATGACATCCAAGGGCGCGAAGCCGAACACGCGCTCGACCGCCGGATTAGCCGACTGGACGATGCCTTTCTCGTCGATGACCAGGATCGGATCGACCGCGTTGGCGAACACGGCGGCCAGCACCGCCTCGCTGCGGTGTTGCGCCGCGCGGGCCGCCACCCGTTCGGCGACCTGGCCGATGTGATTGGCGATCTGGTTCAGCGCCGACAGGACCGCCGCGTCCACCGGCGTTTTCGCCGTCGTGTAGAATTCGAGGACCGCGACCGGCGCGCCCGCGGCCAGCACCGGCAGCAGAATGCCGCTCTTGAACCCGGCCCGGGCCGCGGCCGGTCGCCGGATGAATGCGATATTCCGGTCGGCCAAATCCTCGACCCACAGCGCGTGCCGCGCGGCCAACGCGCGGCCCACGATGCTCTTGCCCCGCTTGGGAACGTCCCGCGAGGCGCGACGGAAGGACGCGATCGCCTTCGTGTCGGGCGCGCGGATTTTCCAGGTATCGGTCGACACCAACCGGCCCGGCCAGCCCTCGGGCAAATGATAGGCATGTCCGACCGGCCAGCGCAGAAAGGCGCTGATTTCATCGACGCCGACGCGCAGCATGTCGCCCACGGTTTCCGCCGCCGCGGCGGCCTCGGCGATGCGGCCGAGCAGCCGGATCAGGCGCGTGCGCCGGGCCAGTTCCTGGGTCCGGTCGACGACCGCGCGCTCGAGCCGGCGCTGCACGATGCCGTAGGCCGCCTGGACGCGCGCCAAGCGCGCGGCCTTGACATCGGACGACACCCGCGCCAGGCGCTGGGCCTTGACATCAGGCGGCGCGCGCTCGCTCTCGGCGCGGGAACGCGCGGGCGGGCGCGGAGCCTTGCCGCGTTCTTTCGCCGGCCCACCCTTTTTGCGACGCGTCGCGATGGTCGCTTCTCCCCAATATCCCCTGCCGGGCGAACCGTCGCGGCGGCGAGGCTTATTTCTTTTTTTCGCCGCCGGTCGCCAGGAAAATAATTTCGCCCACCTGATCCTCGAGCGAGCGGTAATTCTTGGTCCGCTGGATCGCGCCCCCCGGAGCGATCGCGTCCGTCGCGCGGCCGGGTTCGAGCCGGATGTACTTGCCGCCGAGAATGCCTTCGCTGTCCACCGAGGCGATCGTGTCGGCGGGCAGGCGCACGTCGCGCGCGATCGAGAGAGTCACGATCGCGTCGAAGGTCTTGGGGTCGAGACGCTGGGCGACGACGGTGCCGACCTTGATGCCGCTGATGCGGACGTCGTTGCCCTTGGCCAGGCCGCCGATCTTGGCGAAGGCCGCGGTGACGGGATAGCCCTCGACCGCCCGGACTTGGGCGGTCTGGTAGAAGAAATAGACGAACAGGCCGGCGACGGCCAGCACCACGGCGCCGAGCACCGTTTCCACGAGGTTGCGCGCGATCACGGTTTCGGTTCTCCCTGGACTGGGGCGGGTTGCGCCGCGCCGGGCGGCGCCGGACTCGGCCGGTTGGCGTGGCCCTCGGCAATGATGAGATCCAGAAGCTCGCTGACGATCAAGGAATCCTGGGTGTAGGTGATCGCGCCGCCCGGCTTGATCACGGCGTCCTCGCCGCCCGGCAGCAACGAAACGAATTTGGTCCCGAACAGGCCGTCGGTGTGAATGGCCGCCGAGGTGTCCTCGGGCAACCGGATGGCCGAATCGATGCGGAACGTCAGGCGGGCGCGATAGTTGCGGTCGATTTCGGCCTTCTCGACCGTGCCGATCCTGACGCCGCCCAGCCGGACCACGTCGCCCGGCGACAGCCCGTCGACCCGGTTGAAGGTCGCGGTCACGACGTAACTGCGACCGCCCGGCGTTTTCCCGGTCAAATGGCCGCGGCCGGCGTAGAGGAACACCATCGCCAGCAGCAACGCCGACAGCGCCAAGAATCCGACGATGATTTCCTTGTTTTCCCCGCGCACGGCCCCGCCCCCGAACATTCTCGTCAGGATTCCGGACGCCACGCGTCGTAATCGGCGGCGTTGGCCGCCCGCCGGCCGCCCTGGAGTTCGTGTCCGCCGGGACGATAGGCCTGCGCCGTGCCGGTGAGATTGGGCTGGTGCGGCTTTTGCCACGGCCGCGCCTCGGCTTGATCCTGGGCCAGCGGCGCGTCGACCGTGTGGTGCAGCCAGGCGTGCCATTCGGGCGGAACCTTCGAGGCCTCGTCGCCGCCGCGATAGATCACCCAGCGCCGCTCGCGCCCATGCAGCCGGGCGGAACGGGAGCGATAATAGCGGTTACCGAATTCGTCGGCGCCGACCCGTTCGCCCCGAAACAAGGTGAAGAGGAGAGTTCCTAGTGTGGCCATGGCGCGCTCTTTGACTCCGGCGTCGTTGTTCCGGACACTATGGCCGAGCCCCCCCGGCCCGTCCAGAGCGGCCAACCCCGAATGGGGCGCCCGGTTCCCATCGCCGATTCAATAACTTTCGCGGGAATCTCTCTCATGTCCGCTCCCTTCAAGGTCGCGCCGGACGGCCCGTGGCGAGCGTCGGCCCGATGGCGTCGCGCGGAAATCGCGACGACTCCGCGTGCCCAGCCTTCGATTGGGGCAACAGCCCCCTTCCCCGGACGCCCGAAGACCCCCCGACCGGGGAAAAGACTTCCGGGCCGGGACCGGCCACGTTTTGCTTATCTTATTGATATCAATTGCATTTTAAGGGGAGCGGAGAACCGGCGCCGGCGTTGTCCCGGAATCTCAAGCCGAACCGAAACTCCCTCCCTTAATCGGTTGTTAGGGCTAGATGATGTAATGAATTAGTCTCAGGTACGCTACATCTGGAGGTTTCCAATTGCCCTCTGAATCCCCCTGCGCTAGATTTGCCGCCTCGTGATCGACCGACCCCCAAGACTTAGAACCGAACGGGACGCATCGAGGACGGGCAAACCCCCAGAGCCAGGCAACAAAAGCCGGCCTTAGGGGGAGGCAACAACGGGGGCTGGGAATACTGGGGGACCCCCGACCAAGGGGACAAAATCCCCCGAAGGACGACCCCAAAGGCAAACCCCGAACCGGATTGCGGCCAGCATCCGGAGCGGAAGAACGAATCAAGAGGGGATAATGCGCATTCCGCGTCTCTACACCACCGAAGGCAACTCGCCCTACGACGGCATCGAGTTCCACGTCACTTCGAGTGAAATCAAGAACCCCGACGGCTCGGTGGTCTTCCGGCTGGAAAGCCTCGAGGTCCCGACCGGCTGGTCCGAGGTCGCCTGCGACGTTCTGGCGCAGAAATATTTCCGCAAGGCCGGCGTGCCGGCGCGGCTCAAGCGCGTCGAGGAAAACGACGTGCCGTCTTGGCTGTGGCGCAGCGTGCCCGACGAGGCCCAACTCGCCCAACTCCCCAAGGATCAGCGCAACGTCGGCGAAACGTCGGCCAAGCAGGTCTTCAACCGCATGGCCGGCACCTGGACGTACTGGGGCTGGAAAGGCGGCTATTTCGACGGCGAAGCCGACGCGCGCGCCTTCTACGACGAGATGTGCCACATGCTGGCCGCCCAGGTCGGCGCGCCCAATTCGCCGCAATGGTTCAACACCGGCCTGCATTGGGCCTACGGCATCGACGGCCCGGCGCAGGGGCACTTCTACGTCGACCCGCGCACCGGCAAGCTGGTCCGCTCGGCCTCGGCCTACGAGCACCCGCAGCCGCACGCCTGCTTCATCCAGAGCGTCGCCGACGACCTGGTCAACGAAGGCGGCATCATGGATTTGTGGGTGCGCGAGGCGCGCCTGTTCAAGT
>CAYIQU010000131.1:0-5445 GCA_964365645.1 uncultured Hyphomicrobiales bacterium
GCGGCTCGCTGTTCATCAAGACGCATCCCAAGTCCACGCACCTCTACGTCGACACGCCGTTGCACCCCGAGGCGAGTCTCGCCTCGTCGGTGGCGGTCTTCGACATCAAGAACCTGGACGCGCCCTACAAGGCCCTGCCGATCGGCGAATGGTCGGGCATCAAGGAAGGTGTGCGCCGCGTCGTCCAGGGCGAATTCAATAAGGCCGGCGACGAGGTCTGGTTCTCGGTCTGGAACGCGAAAGACCAGGAATCGGCCATCGTCGTCGTCGACGACAAGACGCTCAAGCTGAAGGCCGTCATCCGCGACAAACGGTTGATCACGCCTACCGGCAAGTTCAACGTCTATAACACCCGCAAGGACGTGTACTGAGCGTCTTCGGGTGACCGGCGGAGCCCTCCCCCCTCCGCTCCGCCGGTCCCTTCCCGATCTTCGCCGGAGGGGGAGAAGAGGGTCAGGATTAGCGACATGGACCGCGGAAGCGCAAGTTCCATCGTCTATCTGGTCGGCGCGGGGCCGGGCGATCCCGAGCTTCTCACCTGCAAGGCGCGCCGATTGATCGAGACGGCCGACGTCGTCGTCTACGACCGGCTCGTCTCCGACGAAATTCTCGATCTGATTCCGCCGGGCGTCGCCCGCTTCAACGTCGGCAAGCGATCCGGCTTTCACCCCGTTCCCCAGGACCAGATCAACGCGCTGCTGGCCGCGCTGGCCGCCGCCGACGCGCCCCAGGGCCGCATCGTCGTCCGCCTCAAGGGGGGCGATCCGTTCCTGTTCGGGCGCGGCTCGGAAGAGGCCGCTCATCTCGCCGCCGCCGGCATCGCTTGCGAAATCGTTCCCGGCGTGACCTCGGCTTCGGGTTGCGCCGCGGCGCTCGGCCTGCCCTTGACCCATCGCGGCATGGCCGAAGGCGTGCGTCTGGTCACCGGGCATTGCCGCGAGGACGCGGAACTGGATTTCGACTGGCAGGGTCTCGCCGACGCGGACACGACGCTGGTCGTCTACATGGGACTCGCCAACATCGGGCGCATCGCGCAGCGCCTGATGCTGCACGGCCTCGCCGCCGCCACGCCGGCGGTCGCGGTCTGCAACGGCACCACGCCGCGCCAGCGGCACGTGCGCGCGACACTCGGAACCATCGCCGCCGTTGCGGGACGCGCGGAATTCGATGGGCCGGTTTTGTTCATTATCGGCCGCACCGCGGCGCTGGCCGCGCCGGGAGCGGAGGTAACGGAGGGGAAGAGTGCGGACACGGGTTACCCGGAACGGACGGCCATCGCAGCGGCGGAATAGCGCCCGCGCGGGTTTCGCTTTCGCGCTCGTCGCCGCGGCTTGGGCCATGGCCTGGGCCGGGGCGACGGCGGCGGGTCCGGTCGCGCCGTCGGCCGTGCGCGAAGGCGAACTGGTTCACCTGATCCGCCAGGATTGCGGCTCCTGCCACGGCATGACGCTCAAGGGCGGTCTCGGCGCGCCGCTGCTGCCCGAAAATCTCGCCGGCAAGGACGACGACGTGCTGGCCGCCATCATCCTGGACGGGCTGCACGGCACGCCCATGCCGCCGTGGCGGCCGCTGTTGACCGAGGCCGAGGCCACCTGGATCGCGCGCAAACTGAAAGAAGGCCTGCCGTGAGAAAACGAATCGCCTCTCTCGCCGTTGCGGTACTGGCGCTCGCGCCCGTGGCCGCGCGGGCCGATGCGGGCGTGCGCGGGACGGGCGATCTCGGCATCGTCATCGAGCGCGCGCAAGGCGCCATCCAGATCGTCGAGACCACGGGGCGCACGTCGCTCGGCCGCGTCGCCGGGCTGGGCGATCTCAGCCACGCCACCGCCGTTTTCTCCCGGGACGGGCGCTTCGCCTACGTCTTCGGCCGCGACGGGGGCTTGAGCAAGGTGGACTTGCTTCTGGCGCGGATCGAAAAACGCATCGTTCAGGCGGGCAACAGCATCGGCGGGGCCATTTCCCAGGACGGGACGCTGATCGCGGTCGCCAACTACACGCCGGGCGGGGTGCGCGTGTTCGACGCCCGCACCCTGGAGGCCGTCGCCGACATTCCGGCCGTTTGGGGCGCCGACGGCGCGCGGTCCAAGGTGGTCGGATTGGCCGACCTGCCGGGCCGGAAATTCGCCTTCACCCTCTACGACGCGGGCGAAATCTGGGTCGCCGACCTTGCCGTGCCCGGGGCGCCCGCCATCGCCAAATATAAAGACATCGGCAAATTGCCTTACGATGCGCTGGTGACGCCCGACGGGCGGTACTACATCGCAGGCCTGTTCGGCGAGGACGGCCTCGCGCTGCTCGATCTGTGGGCACCGGAAAAGGGCGTGCGGCGGATTCTGCCCAACTACGGCCGCGGTGAGGAAAAACTCCCCGTTTACAAGATGCCGCACCTGCGCGGCTGGGCGCGTGCGGGCGATCAGGTCTTCCTGCCCGCCATCGGTCGGCACGAGGTCTTGGTGGCCGACGGGCGCACCTTCGCCGAGGCCGGTCGCGTCGCCGTCCACGGCCAGCCGGTGTTCGTCATGGCCCGCCCCGACGGCCGCCAGGTCTGGGTCAACTTCGCCCATCCCTTGAACGACACCATTCAAGTCATCGACACCGTGACCCTGAAGGTCGTGCACACCTTCAAGGCGGGCCGCGCCGTGCTGCACATGGAATTCACGCCCAAGGGCGAGCAGGTCTGGGTCTCGCTCCGCGACGACGACCGGGTCGACGTCTACGACACCAATACCTTCGCCAAGCTGGCGTCGATTCCCGCCGACAAGCCTTCGGGCATCCTGTTTACCGCGCGCGCGAACCGCATCGGGCTGTAGCCATGAACCTGACCCCGGCCGACATGAAACTCCTCGACGGTTTCCAGCGGGATTTTCCGCTGGAACCGCGTCCCTATCGCGTCCTCGCCGAAAAGACGGGCATGACCGAGCGCGACGTCATCGCCGCCTACGTCCGCCTGAAGAAGAAGGGCGTCCTCAGCCGCATCGGCGCGGTGGTGACGCCGCACGCCGCCGGGTACAGCACGCTCGCCGCCCTGGCGGTGCCGCCGGAACGGCTCGACGACGTCGCCGCCGTCGTCAGCGTCCAGCCCGAGGTCAACCACAACTACGAACGCGAGCACCGCCTGAACCTGTGGTTCGTCGTCACCGCCGCCGACGCCGAGGCCGTCGCCGCCGCGCTGCGCCGGATCGAGGCCGCGACCGGGCTCGCCGCGCTCGATTTGCCCCTGGTTCGCGCCCATCACATCGACCTGGGATTTTCCCTGTCATGAAGACCGACGCCCTCGATCGCCGCCTTCTCGCCGAGATCGCCGACGGGCTGCCGCTGGCCCCGGCGCCCTACGCCGTGATCGGCGCCCGCGTCGGGATCGGCGAGGCGGACGTCATCGCGCGCCTCAAGGCGATGATCGGGCGGGGCGTCATCCGCCGCTTCGGCGCGGTGGTGCATCACCATGAACTGGGCTTCACCGCCAACGCCATGACCGTGTGGGACATTCCCGACGCCCAAGTCGATGCCGTCGGCGAGAAAATCGCCGCCTATCCGTTCGTTACCCTGTGCTATCAGCGCCCGCGCCGCCCGCCGGAATGGCCGTACAATCTCTTTTGCATGATCCACGGCCGCGACCGCGACGGGGTCCTGGCGCAGGTGGGAACCCTCAACCGCGAACTGGACTTGGACGGCCGCGCCCAGGCGGTGCTGTTCAGCCGCCGGCGGTTCAAGCAGCGGGGTGCCCGCTATCGCCACGGCCCGGCGATGGAGGCGGCGGAATGAACGCGCCCGACGACAACCTCGACGACACGGACCGGACCATCGTCAACGCCTTGCAGGGCGGCTTTCCGGTGTGCGCGCGGCCTTTCCGCGAAGCGGCCGAGCGCCTAGGTCTCGCCGAGGACGAACTGATCGCGCGCGTGGGCGCGCTCTGCGCCGACGGGCGGTTGAGCCGCTTCGGGCCGTTGTTCGACGCCGAGAAAATAGGCGGGGCGGTGACGCTGGCGGCCATCGCCGTTCCCGGGGATCGCTTCGACGCGGTGGCCGACACGGTCAACGCGCACGCCGAAGTCGCTCACAACTACGCCCGCGACCACGCCCTCAACATGTGGTTCGTGATTGCGGCGGAAAAGCCGTCGCGCCTCGCCGAGGTGATCGCCGAAATCGAGCGGGAAACGGGATTGCCGGTTCTCGCCATGCCCAAGGAACGGGAATTCTTCGTCGGACTGAAGTTGGAGCTATGAACGTCATCGTGTCCCCAACTGTTATCGACGACGCCGACCGGAAGCTGATCCGGGCGATGCAGGAAGGCCTGCCCTTGTGCCGCGAGCCCTACCGGGCGCTGGCCGAGGAACTGGGCTTGGACGCGGACGCGGTCATGGCGCGGGTCAAGGCGATGCAGGCGCGCGGGATCATCCGCCGCATCGGCGCGGTGCCCAACCATTACCGCCTGGGCGTCGTCGCCAACGGCATGACGGTCTGGGACGTGCCCGACGCCGAGGTCGAACGGGTCGGTTCGATGGTCGGCGCGCTCCCCTACGTGACGCACTGCTATCGCCGGCCGCGCCATTTGCCGCTGTGGCCGTATAATCTGTTCGCCATGGTCCACGGCAGAACCCGCGCCGAGGTCGAGGACAAGGCGGGGCGAATCGCCGAAATTCTCGGGCCTGCGGCTCGCGCCCGCGATATTCTCTACAGCACGCGGATCTTGAAAAAAACCGGCTTGAGGTTGGGCGACTAGATCATGTTCCGCATCACCCAGTACATGAAGGAAATCGCGGCGCCGACGCCGCTTGGTCCGCGCCGCGAGCCGCCGGGGCCGGTGGTGATCTGGAACCTGATCCGGCGCTGCAACCTCACCTGCAAGCACTGCTATTCGCTGTCCGCCGACACCGATTTCAAGGGCGAGCTTTCGACCGACGAGGTCTTCCGGGTGCTGGAAGACCTGCGCGCGTTCCGCGTGCCGGCGTTGATTTTGTCGGGCGGCGAGCCGCTGCTGCGCCCCGATATTTTCGACATCTCCCGCCGGGCGAAGGATATGGGCTTCTTCACCGCCCTGTCCTCCAACGGCACCCTGATCGGTCCCGCCAACATCGATGCCATCGCTTCGGCCGGCTACGGCTACGTCGGCATCTCGCTCGACGGCATCGGCGCGACCCACGACCGCTTCCGCCGCAAGGAGGGCGCGTTCGACGCCTCGCTCGCCGCCGTGCGCCTGTGCCGCGAGCGCGGCCTGAAGGTGGGCGTACGCTTCACCATGACCATGGACAACGCCCACGAATTGCCCCGGATGCTGGACTTGATCGCGCGCGAGGGAGTCCCGCGCTTTTACCTCTCGCATCTCAACTACGCCGGGCGCGGCGACAAGAACCGGGGCTCCGACGCGCGCCACCAGACCACGCGGGCGGCGATGGATTTGTTGTTCGACGCCTGCTGGGACAAGGTCGCGAAGGGCGAGGAGAGCGA
>CAYIQU010000132.1:0-5427 GCA_964365645.1 uncultured Hyphomicrobiales bacterium
GGCGTGTGCGCGCTCGTTGATGAAGCGCGACTGCTGGTCGTCGACATATTCCCCGGGCCAGGCGCACAGAAGGTAATAGTTCAACGCGGGCCGGCACTTGTGGCAGCCATCGGCGGTCTTCCAGCCCAGCGCCGCGCGGATTTCGGGAATGGTTTTCAGGTTTCGCGCGGCAATGGCCTGCCGTATCGCGTCGTGGCCGAGGTCCGTGCATGTGCAGAACGCGGGCGTGCGTTGGGGCAGGGCGGCCTCGCCCGTGCAGTGGGCGAGAATCGCTTCGACCACCGGGGTGCACTGTCCGCAGGAGGCGGACGCCTTGGTGTGCGCCCGGACGTCTTCCAGCGAGGCGAGCCCCTTGGCGGTGATGGTGGAGACGATCTTCGACTTGCACACCCCGTTGCAGCCGCACACCTGGGTGTCGTCGGCCATGGCGGCGACATCGACGGAAGGAGTTCCTCCCGTCCCAAGGTCGGCATAGGCGCGGCCGAAAACGAGCCGATCGCGGAACGCTCCGACATCGGCTTTTCCCTTGAGAAGCTGGAAGTACCATGAGCCGTCGGCGACGTCGCCGTAAAGAACGACGCCCTGGAGCCGGTCGTCGCGGAGAACCAGTTTCTTGTAGGCCCCGCGCGCGGCGTCGCGAAAGGTGATTTCCTCGCTGTCTTCGTCGACCGAAAAGTCGCCGGCGGAATAGACGTCGATGCCCGTGATCTTGAGCTTCGTCGCCAGCGATTGGGGCCGGTAGATCGCCTCGGCGGCGCCGGTCAGCCGCTCGGCGCAGGTCTTGGCCATGTCCCAGAGCGGCGCGACCAGGCCGAAAGTCTGGCCGCGATGCTCGACGCATTCGCCGACGGCGTAGATGTCGGGATCGGAGGTTCGCATGTCGTCGCCGACCACGACCCCGCGATTGACCTCGATCCCGCCGGCGTGGGCGAGTTCGATGTTGGGGCGGATGCCGATCGCGACCACGACCAGATCGGCGGGAATATCGCGCCCGTCGACCAGGCGCACGCCCTGGACGCGGCCGTCGCCGTAAATCTCCTCGGTCTGGCCGTTGGTGAAGAAGGCGATGCCGCGCGAATCGAGGTCGCGGCGCAGAAGCTCGCCGGCGGCCGTGTCAAGCTGGCGCTCCATCAGGGTCGGCATCAAATGGACCAGCGCGACCGACATGCCGCGGCGCTTCAATCCCCAGGCAGCTTCCAGGCCGAGCAACCCGCCGCCGATCACCACGGCGCGGCGCTGCCGGGTCGAGGCCTCGATCATGGTCTCCACATCCTGAATGCTGCGGAAGGTGCAGACCCCGGGAAGATCGAGTCCGGGGATCGGCGGGGCGACCGGTTTCGAGCCGGTGGCGAGGAGAAGCTTGTCGTATCCGATCGTTCGCCCCGAGCGGGTGACGAGGACTTTCTCTCCGGCATTCAACGCGACGGCCGGGTCGTCGACGATCAGCTCGATGCCGTTCTCTTCGTACCAGGCGCGTGGATGGGTGACGATGTCGCCGAAATCCTTTTCGCCGGCGAGAACGGAGGACAACAGAATTCGGTTATAGTTGACGTGGGGTTCGGCGCCGACGACGACGATGTCGAACGTTTCGCGCGCGCGTTCGAGAATCTCCTCGACCGCGCGGATGCCCGCCATGCCGTTGCCGACGACCGCCAGTTTTGTGCGTGTCATGGGGGGGCTCCTTAAGCCGCGTCGCGCGCGTCGTGGCTGTGGAGGAAACGCAAGACCTCGGCGCGGTAGCGGTTGTAGGCGGGATTGTCGGCCAACGCGACGCGCCGGCGCGGCCTGGAAAGATCGATGGGCAGGATCTGGCCGATGGTCGCGGCGGGGCCGTTGGTCATCATGACGATCCGATCCGAGAGCAGAACCGCCTCGTCCACGTCGTGGGTAATCATCAAAACGGTGTTGCCGAGGCGCCGATGGATATCCATGAGCGATTCCTGGAGATGGGCGCGGGTGAGCGCGTCGAGCGCCCCGAACGGCTCGTCGAGCAGCAGGACCTTCGGCTCCATCGCGAGCGCGCGGGCGATGCCGACCCGCTGTTTCATGCCGCCCGATATTTCCGCCGGGCGCTTGTCCTTGGCTTGATCCATGCGCACGAGGGATAAATTGTGGAGCGTCCAGTCGTGCCGCGTGGCGGAACTCTTGGTTCGGCCATGAACCTTGTCCACGGCGAGGCGAACGTTGCCGTAGACGGTCAGCCAAGGCAGCAACGAGTGATTCTGAAAGACGACGGCGCGGTCGGGTCCCGGCTCGTTGACCTCTTCCTTGTCGAGCAAGACCCCGCCGGTCGTGGCGCGCAGCAAGCCGGCGACGATGTTGAGCAAGGTCGATTTGCCGCAGCCGGAATGGCCGATGATCGAGAGGAACTCGCCCTTGTCGATCTTGAGATCGACGCCGGTGAGCGCGACGTACGGCGCCGTCTCGCTCGGAAAGGTAATGCCGACGTTTTCGATGCTGAGATAGGCGGTCATGGCGTTCTCCTAGCCGCGCGCCACCAGCCGGCCCGCCAGGGTAATCAGGCGGTCGAGCAGGAAGCCGACGATGCCGACGTAGACCAGGGCGAGAATGATCTCGCTCAACAACGAGCTGTTCCAGGCGTCCCAGATGAAGAAGCCGATGCCGACGCCGCCGATCAACATCTCGGCGGCGACGATGGCCAGCCAGGAAAGTCCGATGCCGATCTTGAGGCCGGTGAAAATATAGGGAACCGTCGCCGGCAGCGTGATCTTGAAGAAATACTCGATCGGCGACAGGCGAATGACGCGCGCGACGTTCCGGTAGTCCTCGGGGATGTTGCGGATGCCGACCGCCGTGTTGAGGATGATCGGCCAAATCGAGGTGATGTAGATCACGAAGATCGCCGAGGGGTCCGCGTTGCGGAAAGCGGCGAGCGAGAGCGGCAGCCAGGCGAGCGGCGGCACCGTGCGCAGCACCTGGAAGATCGGATCGAGACTGCGGTAGGCGATGGTGCTCTGGCCGATCAGCGCGCCCAAGGCGATGCCGCTGACCGCCGCCAACGCTAAACCGACCGCGACCCGCTTGAGACTGGAATAAAGGTGCCAGAACAGCCCCTTATCCACGCCGCCCCGGTCGAAGAAGGGGTCCGCGATCAGTTCCCAGGTGCTGGTCACGACCGTGAGCGGCGTCGGCAAGGCCGCGCCGGGCTGGCTGCACAGGAACTGCCATAGGCCGAGCACGATCGCGAGGCCGAAAAACGGCGGCAGAATCTGGCCGGCCAGGCGCGCCGCCTCTTTTCTCAATGCCGGAAACGACGGCATGAACCGCATCTTGACGGGATGGGACAGGTTCGCGGGCTTGGACGCGAGGGGAAGCCCGGGCATCGGAGTCACGATCGTCATGGCGTGCTCCTCAAACGACGGCGCGCTTGATGGCGAGGCTTTTCAAGTAGGCGCCGGGATTGGCGGGATCGAACGTCTTGCCGTCGAAGAATTTCTCGACCCCGCGCGAGGTTCCGGCCGGAATTTGCGCCGCCGGAACGCCCAGCGCCTTGGCCGCCTCGCGCCAGAGGTCTTCGCGGTTGACCTGCTTGACGAGGGCCTGGGCGTCGAGGCCGGCCGGCAGATAACCCCAACGGATGTCTTCGGTCAGGAACCAGAGATCGTGGCTCTGGA
The DNA here is from genome assembly GCA_964365645.1 of uncultured Hyphomicrobiales bacterium. Lineage (GTDB taxonomy): Bacteria > Pseudomonadota > Alphaproteobacteria > Rhodospirillales > 2-12-FULL-67-15 > 2-12-FULL-67-15. Next base: position 3,636 of record CAYIQU010000132.1, read on the forward strand.
AAGGATAGGACGCGTGATCCTTCCAGAACTTCATGATATGCGGGCTGTTGGCGACCTTGCGGCCGTCGCCGTAATCGACGGTGCCGAGCGCGCGCGCGGCGATATCCTCGACCGGAACCTTGAGCCATTCGCGGCCGCCGACGATCTTGCACATCTCGGCGAGATTGGCGTCGGACCACTGCGCCGCCTCCTGCACCGCCATCAGCACCGCCTTGGCCGCCTTGGGATTTTTCTCCACCCAATCGGCGCGCATGGCGAGCGCCTTCTCGGGGTGGTCCATCCACAACTCGCTGGTGGTCAACGCGGTGAAGCCGATCTTCTGGTGGACAAGCTGGGCGTTCCAGGGCTCGCCGACGCAAAAAGCCTCCATGGTTCCGACTTTCATGTTGGCGACCATTTGCGGCGGGGGCACGACGATGGTCGACACATCCTTGTCGGGGTCCACGCCGTTGGCGGCCAACCAGTAGCGCAGCCACAAGTCGTGCGTGCCGCCGGGGAAGGTCATGGCCACCTTGATTTCCTTGCCGCCGGCCTTGGCCTTGGCGAAAGCGCCGCCCAACGCCTTGGCTTCCGTGGCGATTTTCTGGCCCTTGTAGGCGTTGGCGATCGAAATGGATTGGCCGTTGATGTTCAGGCGGGCGAGAAGCGCCATCGGCACCTTGATGTTGTTCTTGGTAATTCGGCCGGTGCTCATGAAATAGGGCATCGGCGTCAGGATATGAGCGCCGTCGATGCCGCCGCCCGCCGAGCCGAGTTCCAGATTATCGCGCGTCGTTCCCCACGAGGCCTGTTTTTGCACCTGCACGTCGGGCAAGCCGTGCTTGGCGAAGAACCCTTTCGCCTTGGCGATAATCAGCGGCGATGCGTCGGTCAGGGCGATGAAGCCGAAAGTCGCGCCCTTGACTTCCGGGGTATCGGCGGACGCGGCGAAGGCGCCGGCGGGAAACGCGGCGCGCGCGGCGGCGAGCAGAGCGGCGGCGCCGGTCGTTTTGATCAGGCGGCGGCGGGAGACGGAAAGACGGCGGGGGCTCTTGGCCATGTCTGGGGACTCCTGTTGCTTCAGGAGTCCCTAATGCAGACCGCGTGCCAGACTCGGTATCGTTAAAAAACAACTGGTTAGTCCGGTTGACCGGACATGATATGTATAATTTTTAATCAGACGCAAACCTGTGATTATTTTTTAAGCTATTTATCGTCAATACGCGCCCGATAAAACAAATTTCAATTATATATCATGTAGTTATGTGTTTTTTTGTGCCTCCACACCTCTGTTCTCCGGCTTATTCTTGTTCTTGGCGGAAATACTCTGCCCACGCCCACGCCCACGGCTTGGCGGCGGGTTGGCGCGGAAGAAAGTGGTGGGCGGCGGAGTCCGGCTATAACCAGTCTCCGCTCGAATTCTCTATTTAACAGAGGAAATACAGGGAATCTTTCTCATTCTCACTTGCGTTAGCAATATGACCTTCGCCGCAGTGTCGCCGCACGGCGACCTCGTTTTGGCCGTCGCCATCGCGCTTTGGTAGTGGAGCACAGCACGCGCTCGGCTTGCGGACAGGGGGCCTTATAGACAGTCGAGTCGCACTCCAACAGGCTTTTTGCAGTTTTGGCTATCTGAGATTCCAGGCCATGTTTGCCTTAGTTCACTGATTTATATCATATTTATTGGCATCTTGACGTTACGTCAATATTCTCTTATTCATCAAGAATAGATGGAAGGAATAAGTGACTATGGCGAAGGCAAATTTGACGACGAGTTCGGGACTTAAGATCACGGTAGAAGGCACTCCTGAAG
>CAYIQU010000133.1:0-5402 GCA_964365645.1 uncultured Hyphomicrobiales bacterium
ACTCGACCGTGAATTGCTCGGTGACCTTGACGGTGCCGATCTTGGCGACCCGGCCGACGTCGTTGCGCCCCAAGTCCAAAAGCATCAGGTGCTCGGCCCGCTCCTTGGGATCGGCCAGCAATTCGGCCGCCAGGGCCTTGTCCTCTTCGGGCGTCGCGCCGCGCCGGCGCGTGCCGGCGAGCGGGCGGATCGTAACCTTGCCGCCGCGCAGGCGCACCAGCACCTCGGGGCTTGAGCCCGTCACCGCGAAGGCGCCGAAGTCGAGGAAAAACAGGAACGGCGACGGGTTCAACCGGCGAAGCGCGCGATAAAACGCGAACGGCGGCCGGGCGAAGGGAACCGCGAACCGCTGCGACGGCACGATCTGGAAGGCATCGCCCGCCTTGATGTACTCGACCGCCTTTTCCACCATGCCGTGGAACCGCTCGCGGGTCATGTTCGACGGCGGCAGGGGCGGCGGCGCGTCCGGCTGGGCCTGGGACAAAGTGTCCTGGCGCGCTTCCAGGTACGCGGGCGACAGGCTTTTGCTCAAGTCGGCGGCGACGGCCTTCAGGCGTTCGGCCGCGCGGTCCCACGCCGCCCGGGCGTCCACGCCGGCCATGGGGCGAACCGGGGTAATGACGCTCGCCTTTTCGGTCAGGCGGTCGAACACGATCATCACGGTCGGGCGCACGAACACGCTGTCGGGAATTTTCAAAACGTCCGGCGCGCGGGTGGGAATTTTCTCGACCAGGCGCACGAAGTCGTAGGCGAGATAGCCGACCAGCCCCGCCGCCATCGGCGGCAGGACAGGGGGAAGATCGATGCGCGATTCACGCTCCAGCGCGCGCAAGGACGCGATCGCGCTCCCGGCGCAGGGCTCGAAGCCTTCCGGCCGGGCGTCCGGGGCGCGGTTGACCTCGGCCCGGTCGCCGAAGCAGCGCCAGACCAGGTCGGGTTTCAAGCCGATGAACGAATAGCGGCCGCGCACGCTGCCGCCCTCGACCGATTCCAACAGGAAACTGTTGGGTCGTCCTTCGCCCAGCTTCAAGAAAGCCGAGACCGGCGTTTCCAAATCCGCGACCAGATTGGTCCAGACCACCTGCGCCTTTCCCTGGGCATAGGCGGCGGCGAAGGCGGAATAGTCGGGCTGGATTTTCATGAATGAAAACTACTAGTAGGCGGCGCGGGACCTCAACGGAAGATCCGATCCAGGTTCGCTTCGTTGATCTTGACCGACATCTCGCGGCGCAACGCCGCTTCCAGGGCCGCGCGCAAATCGCCGCCCAGGCTTTGGGCGACGTCCTGGGCGAACTTGGCGGCGCCTTCGGCGTCGGCGGCGGGATCGGCGGGCGCGATGGACACCAGGCGCAGCACCCGATAGCCGTCCTTGTCGCGGGCGACGACGACTTCGCCCGGAGCGGCCAACGCGAACAGCGCCTGCGCCGCGGCCGGTGAAATCGTCTTGCCGCCGTCGCGGCCGAGCGCCGGGGTCTCGGACGGAGCAAGCTTGCGCTTGGCGGCGGCGTCCTTGAGCGCCTCGCCGCCCTTGACGGCGGCGGCCAGCGCCTCGGCCTCGGCCTTGGATTTTTCCGCGAGCTTCTGGCCCCGCCACAAGGCGATGGCCTCGGCGCGGATATCGGCCAGGGGCTTCAGCGCGGGCGGGATGATTTTATCGACGCGCAGCGCGAAGTAGCCGTGCTCGCCCATTTCGGTCAGCGGGCTTTCGCTTTTCTCAGCCGTGGCGAAGGCGACCTGGGCGAGAAGATCGGCGGGCGGCAAGCCGGCCTCGGCCGGGGGCTTGCCGTCGGGGCCTAGGCCGCGTGCGTCGATGGCCGCGACGCGAAGAACGCGCGCGCCGACGCCTTGGGCGGCGTCCTCGATGGTGGCGCCGCCGCCGAGCGCGTCCTCGAAGCGGTTGGCGAGGCCCACCAGGCCGTCGAGGGCCTTGTCGCGGGCGACGTCCTGGGTCAATTGGGCGCGAACCTCGGCCAGCGCGCGCTTGCGGGGCGCCTCGATGCCGACGACTTTCACGATGTGCCAGCCGAGCGGCGTTTTCAGCGGCGCGCTGACGGCGTTCGGGGCCAGCGAAAAGACCGCCTCGGCCAGATCGGCGGGCACCTGGTCGCGGGCGAGCGCGCCCAGATCGACGGCGGCCGCGTCCATCTTCGCGATCTCGACGGCGGTCTTGGCGAAATCGGCGCCACGGGCGAGCGCGGCGGCGGCTTTCTTCGCCGTTTCCTCGTCGCGCAGCACCATTTGCTGCAACGTGCGGCGCTCGGGCTGGTCGAATTCGCCGGCGCGGGCGTCATAGGCGTGCTTCAGGTCCTCTTCGGAGACCGCGACGTCGCGGGCAAGATCGCCGGCGTCGAGGCGCGCGACGGTCAATGCGCGGTACTCGGGCGCGGTGAAGCGGGCGGCGTTGTCCTTGTGGAAGGCGACCAACTCGTCATCGGACGGGGCCGCGGCGACGATTTGGGCCGCGTCGGCGACGACGACCGTCTCGGCGACCCGCTTTTCGCCGCGCTCGCGGTACAGGGCCTCGGCCAAGACCTTGGGCGCGGGAAGGGAGGCGAGCGCGGACTCGGTCATGGCCTGGACGATGATCGAGCGGCGGAGCAGGGCGGTATAGCCGCCCTCGTTCAGGCCCGAAGCCATCAGGACCTGCTGGAAGCGATTGCGGTCGAAACTGCCCAAGGGGCCCTTGAAGGCCGGGTTGGCCTCGATCTCGGCGCGCACCTCGGCGTCGGTGGCGACCAACCCCAGCCGGCTGGCGGCCTGATCGAGAACCGCCTCGCGGACGATCCGGTCCAGCACCGCCTTGTGCAGGCCGAAGGCGCGGGCCTGTTCGCGATCGAAGCGGGGACCGAGCAGTTCGCGCATCCGCCGGATTTCGCTCTCGACCTGGCGCTCGACCTCGACGGCGTCGATGGACCGCTCGCCGACGGTGGCGACGACCCTGTCGCCACCCTTGGGCGAGAGGACGTCGCTCACGCCCCAGGCGGCGAAGCTCAGGATCAAAAGCCCCATCAGGATTTTGACGAGGATGGAGCCGGAATGCTTGCGAAGGACGGCGAGAACCATGGAACGGGCCAAAAAAAGAGGGAACAAAAAGGGCCGGAGGGCGCGGACCCTGTTTAATCAGTTCGTCCTCCAAGCGCAAATTCTCTTATTTTGTCGGCCGATGATCCGGCTTGGCTCCCCGCGCGCTTTAAGCTGGCGTCGCCCCCGCGCGCTTTTAAGCCGGCTTGGCTCCCGTGCGCTTCGCGCGCAAATCATCTAAGGGGGAGGGGCCGTGCCGCCCCTGACGGATCGCCTCGCCAGGACCGCAACGCGGGTGATTTCAAGCGACCGGCAGAGGGTCCAATCAACCGTTTCTTCCAACGGGTAGGGTGCTCGATGACGTTTCCGGGTGGCCTAAAATTTGTGGATAACCTGGGGATAGATTTCCGGCTCCAATCGGTTAATGTCACTGGTTGGAACAACAAATTCCTTCTGTTCAATCCGGGGCATCCAGCCAATTATTTGAAGGAGAATCCTGTCCGTTCCCGGTCGTGTCTCAGCCTTCCTCGCCAAAGTGAGCGGATGTTTTGGTAGCGGAGAATACGACTAAACCATTTAATTGAATAAATTATATAAAACATATATTTCAATAAATACAGATAGATAAACTCATTATTTAATTTATTTTATAAGATATAACTTTTTAACTAACTGTTATTATTAGATAAAATATATCTTAGTAGACTATTTTTATCTACTAGTAGCTAATATATTTCATTGAAAACAAACAATAATAGTTCGCAGCAGCCCTGTTAATTCCACTTGAAACCAATTCCGTTTAGCCTCATAAATTAACCGACTCGAATAATAAAACTCCAATTAAAGTTTTTAAATTCTGGAACCGAAATTAAGAAAGATCGAGGGGATCGCATGAGCAACCGCAGGCCGTTGATTGCCGGCAACTGGAAAATGAACGGTCTGCTCGCGGAAGGGGTCTCCCTGGCCAAGGACTTGGCCGCCCGGATGGGTGGGGTCAAAAACAATGCCGCCTTCGACATGGCCGTCTGTCCCCCGTTCACCCTGATCGCCCGGATCGGGGAATCCCTGGCCGGATCGGCCATTTCGCTCGGCGCCCAGGATTGCCACCCGAAGGAAAAGGGGGCGAACACCGGCGACATCAGCGCCCGGATGCTGGCCGATTTGGGGTGCAAATACGTCATCGTCGGCCATTCGGAACGACGCACCGACCACCGTGAAACCGACGCCACGGTCGCGGCCAAGGCCGCCGCCGCGCAAGCAGCGGGGCTGGTCCCCATCGTCTGCGTGGGCGAAACCGAGGCCGAGCGCGACGCCGGCCATACCCTCGACGTGGTCGGCCGCCAGATCGCGGGTTCCGTGCCCAAGGGCTCCAAGGCCGCCACTCTCGTCATCGCCTACGAACCGGTCTGGGCCATCGGCACCGGCCGCACGCCGACCATCGCCGACGTCGCCCAGGTCCACGGCCGGATTCGCGCCCTGCTGGGCGAGGCCATCGGCCAAGACGAGGCGGCCAAGACCCGCATCCTCTACGGCGGGTCCATGAAGCCGTCCAACGCGGCCGAGCTTTTGGCGCTGGCCGACGTGGACGGGGGCCTGATCGGCGGGGCCAGCCTGGTCGCCGCCGATTTCTGGGCGATCGGCGAAGCCGCCCCGAAGCCGTAACGGCGCCAAATCCCCTCTGGTCACGGGCGGGAAGGGCGACTAAAACAGCGCCCACTCTCCCATACGCCCCCCTCGAAGCGGAACCCCGACCCATGACCACCGTCATCCTCGTCACCCACCTGCTCATCGCCATCGCGCTCGTCGGCACCATCCTGATTCAACGCAGCGAGGGCGGCGGGTTGGGCATCGGCGGCAGCGGCGGCGGCATGGGCGGCTTCATGAGCGGCCGGGCGACGGCGAACCTGCTCAGCCGCACGACCGCGATTCTCGCCACCGGGTTCATGATCACCAGCATCGCGCTGGCGCTGATCGCCAACACCAACCGCGCGCCGAGCTCGATTCTGGATGCGCCGGCGCAACCCGCCCCGGTGCAAGCCCCGGCCGCGCCGGTGGCGAAATAAGATAAAACCGCGTCGCGCCCCGCGGCGTTGGTTCCCAGTCTTAGGCGAATCGTTGGCCTGAGCGGATTCCCGTCCGGCTTGAAGGCGCGGCGGGCGGCGTTATCCACGGCCGGGCGCCGAAAAACCCCGCGCCGGACGCGCGAATAAACGATTCCGTCGCGGGCCTTTCATCGCCCCGAACCCATGTTGTAAAGTGATCGCCCATGACCCGGTTCATCTTCATCACCGGCGGCGTGGTCTCTTCCCTCGGAAAAGGCTTGGCGTCCGCGGCTCTCGGAGCCCTCCTGCAAGCGCGCGGATTCAAGGTCCGCCTGCGCA
>CAYIQU010000134.1:0-5397 GCA_964365645.1 uncultured Hyphomicrobiales bacterium
GCGCTCCTTCGCCCGGGCCAGGGCGGCATGCGCGTTGCGCACGAGGATATAGGGATCGTCGCCGTCGACGGGGAAGACGGTCATGCCGACCCGGGCGGTGACGAACACTTCCTCCCGTCCGTCGATCCGAATCGCCTCCCGGCATTTCTCCAGGATGCGCCGCGCCGTGGCCTCGGCGATGGCGCTCGTGTCAATATTGCTGACCATGACCAGGAAGCCGTCGCCTTCCATGCGCGCCACCGTGTCGACCGGACCGACCGCCGCCTTCAGGCGCGCCGCCACCTCGGTCAGAACCGCGTCGCCGGCGGCATGGCCGAGGCTGCTGTTGACCCTCCCCAATCCATCGATGTTGATGTACATGACGACCGCCGTTTTACTCGCGCTCCGCGCGGCAGCGATCGCGAGGCCGAGGCGGTCCATGGCGAGAATCCGATTGGGAAGGCCGGTCAGCTGGTCGTGGCTGCCTTGATAGACCAGTTTCGCCTCGGCCTCCTTGCGGCGCGTGATATTCTCCTTCACCGCCAGGAAGTGGGTAATTGTTCCGTCCTCGTCCTTGATGGGAGAAATTATCTCGAGTTCCCAATAAGGCTCGCCGTTCTTCTTCTTGTTGCAGAGCTCCCCTTCCCAGATGTGGCCGGCCGAGATCGTCCTCCAAAGATCGGCGTAGGTTTCCTCGGCGTTGTATTCCGATTTAAGGATGCGCGGGTTCTGCCCGATCATGTCGGCGGCGGCATAGCCGGTGATCTTGCAGAACGTGGGATTGACGTACTCGATGGTTCCCTTGATGTCGGTGATCATGACCGAAACCGGACTTTGCTCGATCGCGGCGGTGACCTTGCGCAACTCGATCTCGCGCTCGCGCCGCTCGGTGACGTCCCGGGCATACACGGCAACACCAAGCAGTTCCCCGTCGCTGCCAAGCGTCGGATAGAAGTGCTGGTCGTACCAGCGCCCCATCCACTCGCCTTCGGCCTGATGCGGCCGACGGCTTTGCGCCGCTTCCCGCGCGACCGCCTTCATTTCCGGGGATGGGAAGAAATTGGATATCCGAAGATCGCCTCCCGCGCCGATGAACGCGATTCCGTCCTTCTGATTGGCGTTGATTAGGGCGCGAAGGGTCGATTCGCTGTCGCGAGCCTCGGCGCGGGTAGCCGCCAGCAGCCGGTAGGGACGCTCGATCCGACTCAGGAAAATGGCGCGGTAAACCATCCCGTAGGCGACGATCTGCAACCCATGGCCAACCACATTGAGCCCGTCGCCACCCCGCATGTAATGCAGCGAAAGCGCGATTTCGCTCAGGCCCATGACCCACGTCGCCCCGAGGAGCCATTGCCCGTCGGATTCCTTCCACAGGTTCATGGCCGCGAACAGCGCAATCGTGCCGAGATGCACGGCCACGACAAGGGCGCCGGCGCCTATCCGAAATCCGCTCAGCGTCCCGCCGTGAACGACATTTCCCGTTCCAGGAACGATGAAGCCGATCCCGTAGACGACGGTCGCGATGGTGAGCGAAAGAATCAGCCAATCCTGGCGCGAGCGGGCGAGAATGCGCCGTGTCCTCGGAAAGGCGGAAAGCGGAATGAGCAGGATCGCGACCGCCGCGATCAGCCGGGCGACGATGTAGAAGTTGACCGCCTTCGCCGGCACGTCCGGCGTCAGGAACGAGGGCGCCTTCCCATAGGAGAAGAGATGCGCCATGTCGAGCAGCGCCACCGCGAGAAAGAGCGCGCCCGCGCCCTGAATGCCGGTGCTTTCGTACCGTTCCGTGTTCCAGATGATCGCGAACACCATCAAGGACAGGACGATCACGAAGACTTCCAATATCCCGTGACTAAACGCGAACGCCGAACCGTCTCCGAAAAGCTTCGCGTCCCCCCAAACGAGGGCGATCATGAACGCGGCAGCGGAAAAAACCGCGGCGAGGATAGGCAGATCGTAGGTCCGCCCGTTATCGCCCGTCTTCGGCATCGGTACTTTTCGCTTTCCTTAGGGGTCCGTGAACATGGTTCGAGTTTCTCGCGACGGTTCCCTCGTAAGCACGGAAAGCGGACCGACTGCGTATGCCCTCGGGCAAAAAGGCTGCTTCGAACGCAACCTCGTTCGGTTTCTTAACTTCTTAATCCATTTGTCGTTTGTTCTGACGATCCCCGGATTGCTTTTAGGGCTATCAGGATATTGTCAGCTTGTAAATAAATATACATATCTGCGTGTGTTATTCATGCCCGCGCGAGGTCTTTGGACCGGAATTCGCCCCTATCCATAAGCGAACGACCGTTTGCGCCCTTGATGAAAGAAACTATTTGAAATCAAGGCCAAGTTGCGAATCGGATGGCACAGACCCATATAAAAAGCGTGGAGACGTTCCGTGATTCCCGGTGTTTTTACGGCGAATCGGGGGCGTCGCTCTCTGTGAAAAGCGTGGACCCCGTGGATAACACCTCAGGAAAAGGAGAACCCCATGTTACAGAACCTGATCCCGTTCGAATGGGGCCGATTCTCGCCGTTGGCCAAACGGCGCGAGGATGACCCGTTCGCCCGTCTGCACCATGAGATCGAGAAGGTCTTCGAGGACTTCCCCAAGATGGCGCCGCTGCGGTGGCCCGGCGAGGGTGTTGAGGTCGGCTTCAAGCTCGACGTGAGCGAGACCGAGAAGGAGATGATCCTCACCGCCGAACTGCCCGGCGTCGACGAAAAGGACATCGACATCACGCTTTCGGGCGATGTTCTGACCGTCAAGGGCGAGAAGAAGATGGAGAAAGAACGCAAGGGCGATAATTACTACGTCTCCGAGCGGACCTACGGCGCTTTCGCCCGGACTCTTCGCCTGCCCTATGCGGTGAAGGAGAAGGACATCGACGCCAAATTCGAGAGCGGCGTGCTGACCGTTGTCCTGCCGAAGCCCGAGGAAGCCCGGACCGAGTCCAAGAAGATCGCCATCAAGGCTCACCACTAGCCTCTATGCGGACGGAACACACGCCGCCCCTGGCGACCGCGGGGGCGGCGGCTGTTTTTCGAATCAGTCCGCGTCCTCGACTTCCTTTTTCCGATCCTTCTCGATCGCCTTCAGGCGCTTGTCCAGATCGCCGATGCGGGCGAGCGTGTTCATCCGCTCCCTCGTCCGCCGGCGGGCCTGCCAGCGCGCATAGCTCCATTCGCCGGCAATCGCCATCAGCACGATTCCGGCGACGAAGCAGATCACGCCGGCCAGCACGTAATCCACCCGGCCGAGCGAAACGGCCGCGCCCCAGAACCCGACCGTGACCAGGGCCGAGGCAGCCGTGAACAGCACGCGCTTCAGGCCCGCGTCGCCCTGGCTTTGTTCCTTGACGGCGGCGGCGATGGCGGCGGCGATTTCCGCCTTGCCCAGCGCCTGCCAGTGCTTGAAGGACATGCCCTCGCCGGGATTGCGCTTTTCGCGGATGAACTCTTCCAGGCGCTTGACGATGAAGTCGGCGCGTTCCTCGGGCGAGATGCCGGCCGGCATTTTTTTCGGGGCGGAAGTAGCCTTGGCCATCGTCCCCACCCGTCCGCCCGTCACATCGCCGCGCTTAGTCGCGCCCGGGCATCCATGACCCGTTCGCGCAGCGCGCGGGCCTCGACCACCCGCTCGCGCTCGGTTTCCACCACCTCGGGCGGCGCCCTGTCGACGAAGGACGGGTTGGAAAGCTTCTTCTCGAACTTGCCGATCTCGCCCTCGATGCGGGCGATTTCCTTGTCCAGCCGCGCTTTTTCGGCGGCCATGTCGATAACGCCGGCCAGCGGCAGGACGAAGGTTGCCTCGCCCACCACCACCTGGACCGCGCCTTTCTCTCCGCCCTCGGCGGGAGCCATGGTTTCGATCCGCGCCAACCGCTGGATCAAATCCGCGTAGCGGGCCAGCCGCCCGACGGTTTCCGGCGACGCGCCGCGATGACGAAGCGCGATCTTCGCCGCCACCGGCACGTTCATCTCGGAACGCACCGCGCGCACCGCCGAGATCAAGTCCACCAGCCAATCGGCCTCGGCTTCCGCCGCCGGATCGCGCAAGCCGATGGGAATCTCGGGCCAGCGCGACGCCACCAGCGCGCTGACGCGCGAGGCATCCAGGCGCTGCCACAGCTCCTCGGTGATGAAGGGCATGATCGGGTGGAGAAGCTGGAGAATCTGGTCCAGCACCCAGGCCGCCGCGGCCTGGGTTTCGGCCTTGGCCTTGGGCTCGGCGTTCGGGTCCTGCAACACCGGCTTGATGAATTCGAGATGCCAGTCGCAGAACGTGCCCCAGGTGAAGTGGTAGAGCGCGTTGGCGGCCTCGTTGAACTTGAAGGACTCAAGCGCCTGATCGACCTCCGCCGCGACTTGGGCGGTTTTGCCGACGATCCAGCGGTTCAGCGTCAGCGTGACGGACGCGGGATCGAAGCCCTCGCGCGGGATGCAGCCGTTCATCTCGCAGAAGCGGGCGGCGTTCCAAAGCTTGGTGGCGAAGTTGCGGTAGCCCTCGACCCGGGCCGGCGACAGTTTCACGTCGCGGCCCTGGACCGCCAGCGCCGTCAAAGTAAAGCGCAACGCGTCGGCGCCGTAGGTCCCGATCAGGTCGAGCGGGTCGATGACGTTGCCCTTGGACTTGGACATCTTCTGGCCCTTCTCGTCGCGGACCAGGGCGTGGATGTAGACGGTGCGGAACGGCACGTTGCCCATGAAATGAAGGCCCATCATCATCATCCGGGCGACCCAGAAGAAGATGATGTCGAAGCCCGTCACCAGGACGTCGGTCGGGTAATAGCGCTTCAGTTCCGCGGTCGCGTCCGGCCAGCCCAGCGTCGAAAACGGCCAGAGCGCCGACGAGAACCACGTATCCAGCACATCGTCGTCGCGTTTCAGCGCCGTCGCCCGGCCGTAATGGGCCTCGGCGGCCTTGACGGCTTCGTCTTCCGTCATCTCGACGAAGATCTCGCCGTCGGGCCCGTACCAGGCGGGAACCTGATGGCCCCACCAGATCTGGCGCGAGATGCACCATGGCTGGATGTTGCGCATCCATTCGAAGTAGGTGTTTTCCCACGACTTCGGGACAAAGCGCGTGCGGCCTTCTTCCACCGCGCGGATGGCCGGTTCGGCCAGCGTCTTGGCGTCGACGAACCATTGATCGGTCAGCCACGGCTCGATGACCACGCCCGAGCGGTCGCCGTAGGGCACCGTCATCGGATTTTCCTCGATCTTCTCCAAAAGACCGAGGGCCTCGATTTCCGCCACGATTTTTTCGCGGGCATCGAAGCGATCGAGGCCGCGAAAGCGCTCCGGCGCGTTGTCGTTGATCCGCGCGTCGCGATCGAGAACGTTGATCGCTTCCAGGCCGTGCCGTCGGCCGACCTCGAAGTCGTTGAAGTCGTGCGCGGGCGTGATCTTGACCGCGCCGGTGCCGAA
>CAYIQU010000135.1:0-5382 GCA_964365645.1 uncultured Hyphomicrobiales bacterium
GGGCGTAGCTCAGTTGGTTAGAGCATTCGGTTGTGGTCCGAAGGGTCGTGGGTTCGAGTCCCATCGCTCGCCCCATCTTTCCATCCCGTAAAAAGAAGCGGGGAGCTTTCGCTCCCCGCCCCTTGTTTATTTTTGAGTTGCTTCGCACGACTTCCGTCGTGCTACGCGATGCGCCGGCCTTAGGCGATTTTGCCTCAGCCCCAGGCGTCCTTGGTGATGCTCTCGTACCAGCCGCGGGCGTACTTGGCTTCCTGCATGCGGAAGTTGTCGTCGCGGCCGGCCGGGCTGACGCCGCCCGAATCCTTGACCGCGACGATGCCCTTGTCGGTGTTCTGGTAGACGGCCGTGACCGAGATGCCCCAGTCGGGCGTCACCAGGCTGTAGCAGGTGTTGCTCAGCACCTGGCTGGCCGGCATGCCGCCGCCCAGCATTTCCACCACCGCCGCGGCCGCGATCTTGGCCTGGGTGTTGGCGGACGTGCCGGATTTCGGCATGGGCGGGGCGATGGTCGCGTCGCCGATGACGTGGATGCCCTTGATCAGCTTCGATTCCATCGTCAGCGGGTCGATCGGGCACCAGCCGGTGCCGTCGGCGATGCCGATCGTGCGGGCAATCGCGCCCGCCCGCTGCGGCGGAATGATGTTCATCACCGCGGCCTTGATGGTCTCGCCCTCGGTCTTGATGGTGCGGTTCTTGACGTCCACCCGCTCGACCTTGCCGCCGTCCTTGCCCGGCACCCACTTGATCATGTCGCCGTAGTGCTTCTTCCAGCCCTCGATGAACAGGCCTTGCTTGGCGAAGCCGTCGGCCGGATCGACGATGATGATCTTCGAGCGCGGCTTGTGCTTTTTCAGGTACCAGGCCACCGTGCTCGCCCGCTCATAGGGCCCCGGCGGGCAGCGGAACGGTCCGGCCGGGACCGAGATCACCATCACGCCGCCGTTGGGCATGGACTGAATCTGCTTGGCCAGCAGGGCCGTCTGCGCGCCCGCCTTCCAGGCATGCGGCGCCCGTTCGGCGTCGGCCTCGCTGTAGCCTGCGATCTTGTCCCAGACGAAATCGATGCCCGGCGAGACGATCAGCCGGTCGTAGGGAATGGTCCCCGACGCCGTCGTGACCGTCCGCTTCTGGGAATCGACCGAAATCGCCGCCTCGTGGATCACCTTGACGCCGGCCTTGGTCAGGCCGCCGTAGCCCTGGGCGAGCTTGTCCATGGTGTTGAATCCGCCCAGCACGTAATTGCTGAACGGGCAGGTGACGTAGGACCGGGAGGGCTCGAGCAGCGTCACCTCCGAATTCGGGCTCCACATCTTGACGTAGCGCGCGGCCGTGGCGCCGCCGAAGCCGCCGCCGATGACCACCACCTTGCCGCTGCCGCCGCCCATGCCGGCGCAGCCGGACAGGAACAAGGCGCCCGTGCCGGTGGCGCCGGCATTGCGAAGAAACTGTCTGCGTGTCGTTGTCATGACCGGGCTTCCCTTATTTCTTGCCGAGTTGATTGGCGACCGCGTCGATCTGCGCGTCCGTGTAGCCCTTGGCGATCCGGCCCATGATCGTCGACGGTTTCTTGCCGTCGCGGATCGCGCGCATGTTCTCGGCGATCTGCGCCGCCGACGATTTGGCCAAGCTGGGCACATCGCCCGCGCCGGCGCCGCCCTGCCCGTGACAGACCGCGCAATTCGCCGCGACCAGCGCCGCGTTCACCGATTGCGCCGCCGCAGGCGAAGTCAACGCAACCGCGATCAGCGCCGCGGCCGAGATCAACACAAACGAACTGTTGAATTGAGGTGGTTTCATGGCTCCCATGGAGGCCTCCCGTTTTTTGGTGGAACGAAGGAACGCTAACACTTTTACGCCGATGCGGGGAATCGGTTTCTTGTGCGGGGGAATATTAAGCGGACAAGAAAAGGAACCGGTCGGCGCCGGTAAAAAAACCCTTGTTCTGGGCCACTGTTTCCGGGTAAATGGGGTGTTCCTACCCTTTTAGGCGGGCCCATTCGGGCGGCCTTAGGTGGGGATCAAGGTTATCGTCAGGAATAGCGCCGGAAATAGTGAACATGGCCGCCGAAAATCGCCAAACCATCGACGTCGTCGTCGCGGATAAAAGTCCGCTCATTTTGGCCGCCCTGTCGCAGATTTTCGCCGGCGACGAGCGGTTTTCCCTGGTGGCCAGCGCGTCGGACGGCGAGCGGTTCATGGAAGCCGTGGAGCGGCTCTCTTTCGACATCGGCGTGATCGGCTGGGAGATGCCTTACATGGACGGCGCGGCGGTATTGAAGGCCATCGCGACCAGGCCCAAGAGTCCGCGCATCGTCATCTATACCGGCGAGCCGGCGCCGGATTTGCCGCGACGCGCCATGCTGCTGGGCGCGGCCGGATTTTGTTCCAAGCGGGAAAAACCGGAAACGCTGCTCTCGACCGTGATGGCCGTTTCCGAAGGGCGGATGGTGTTTCCGTTCATGGACATGAGCAAGCCGCAGACGGATCCCTTCGCCAGCTTGACGGGCCGCGAGCGCGATTTGTTCGGCACGTTGTCGCAAGGACTGACCAACGCCCAAATCGCCAAAACCATGGGCGTGTCGCTGAACACGGTGAAATTCCACCTGAAAAATCTTTACGAAAAGCTGGGCGTTTCCAATCGCGCCCAGGCGGTGGCCTACTACATGAAATGGGAACCTCCCCGTTGACCGCCTGCCACGGGAATTGACAGTTTCCCTATAAAATATAAGATAATACCTATCCGCCCCCACCCTAAAGGGCCAATATTTCCTACCCACAAAAGACGTTTTCCCAGCCCTAGCGGGTGTTTCCCCCCCGTTCGGGTTGCTCTTAGAGTACCCCCTTCGGATTTCGGGAGCGCGGGCCGAAGGGCCTTCGCGGGGAGTGCAGGGAATGGGCACCGAGAGTCTGACGCAGTCATTATTGATCTACGCGGTGCGCAACGCCACCGAAGCGGCCGCGCGCGCGGCCTACGAATGGCTCGGCCGCGGCGAAAAGAGCCGCTCCGACCGCGCCGCCATGAACGCCATGCGCTGCGAACTCGACCGCCTGCCGATCGACGGCACGGTCGTCATCGGCGACAACTCGGGCGACGAGAAGGCCAGCCTTAAATCCGGCGACCACGTCGGCGATTCCAAGTCGGCGCTTCAGTTCGACATCGCCGTCGATCCGGTCGAGGGCACCAGCTTTCTCGCCAAGGGTCAGACCAACGCCATGGCGGTCATGGCCATGGCGCCGAAGGGGACGCTCTATCATCCGGGTCCCGCCTTCTACATGGAAAAATTCGTCGCTCCGCCGATCGCCAAGGGCAAGATCGATCCCCGTGCGACGGTCGAGGAAAAACTGAGGACGCTGGCCAAGATTCTCGACAAGCCGGTGAGCGAGATTACCGTTTTCGCCCTGGAAAAGCCGCGTCACAACGAACTGGTCGATCGCATTCATACCCTGGGCGCTCGCGTCGCGCTGTATCCCGCGGGCGACGTCGCCGGCGCCCTGATGGCGGCGATTCCCGATTCCGGCATCGATGCCCTGGTCGGGACCGGCGGCACGCCGGAGGGCATTCTTTCGGCCTGCGCGATTCGCACGCTGGGCGGGGAGTTCCAGGCCCGGCTCGATCCGCAATTGCCGAGCGAGGTGACGGCGGTAAAAAAAGCGGGGCTCGATACCAGCCGCTGGCTTTCGGTCGAGGACCTCGTGCGCTCCGAAACGGTTTATTTCGCGGCCACCGGCATCACCACCGGCCTTCTTTTCGACGGAGTCGAACGCGCGCGCGGCATCGAGCGGACGCAAACCCTGCTGATTTCCGGCATCACCGGCGAGCGGCAAATTCTAACCACCTATCATTCTTTAAACGGGATCGCCCGAGGCGGGCGGTAAGGGGGCGTGAATGCCTAAAAACAAGCGTGTCGATCATCCCATCATTCTCGGCGTCGTCGGGGATTCAGCCGCCGGCAAGAGCACCATCTCGGCCGGCATTGCCCAGATTCTGGGGCCCGAGCGCGTCGTCGTCATCTGCACCGACGACTATCACCGCTATTCGCGCAAGGAACGCGCGGAAAACGGCATTTCCGCCCTCGATCCGCGCGCCAATTACATCGACATTCTCGAACAGGACATTCAGCGGCTGCGCGAATGGAAACCGATCCTGAAGCCGATCTACAATCACCACAACGGCGGCTTGGACGCGCCGGAATACATCGAGCCCCGCGAATACGTCATCTTCGAAGGCCTGCTCGGCTATTGGACCCGGGCGATGCGCGCCAACTACGACGTCAAGATCTACCTCGAGCCCGAGGAAGATCTGCGCCGCAAATGGAAGGTCCAGCGCGACACCGCCAAGCGCGGCTACACGGTCGAGGACGTGCTGAAGTCGATGGATAAGCGCAAGTACGACAGCATCAACTTCATCCAGCCGCAACGCACCTTCGCCGACATCGTCGTCAATTTCTATCGTCCCGAGGGCAAGAGCGAGGAAAGCGGCGCGCGGCTCAACGTTCGCCATATCCTCCGCCCGACCCTGCCGCATCCCGACCTGACGCCGATCCTGGAAGCGGGCAGCAAGAAGGGATTGCGCCTCGATCTTGCCCGCGACATCGACGGCAAGCCGGTCGACGTGCTCGATATTTCCGGCGACATCGACGACAAGCGCGCGCAGAGCATGGAGGATTTGCTCTGGAGCCTGATCCCCGAGGCGCAGCATTTGCGCGAGAACGTCGGTCGATTCACCGACGACAAGAACAAGCAGGCGTTGAGCCATCCGCTGGCGCTGTCGCAGCTTCTGATCACCTACCACATCGTCAAGGCCGCGCTCGGGCATCACGCCATTTGAATAGCGCGTCGATCGACGACAACCGGACAAGAGAAAGAGGAGAAGAACAATGGCCAAGACCTACAGCGCGGGCGTCAAGCAGTACCGCGAGACTTATTGGATGCCCAAGTACACGCCGAAGGACACCGATCTGCTCGCTTGCTTCAAGTTCGTGCCGCAGGCCGGCGTCGAGCCCGAAGAGGCGGCCGCCGCCGTTTGCGCCGAATCCTCGACCGGCACCTGGACGACGGTGTGGACCGATCTTCTGACCGACCTCGACCACTACAAGGGTCGCGCCTACCGGGTCGAGAAAGTGCCGGGCGATGCCGACGCCTATTACGCCTTCATCGCCTATCCGCTCGATCTGTTCGAGGAAGGCTCGGTGGTCAACGTCATCACCTCGCTCGCCGGCAACGTGTTCGGCTTCAAGGCGATCCGCAGCCTGCGCCTGGAAGACATCCGCTTCCCGATTTCGTACGTCACCACCTGCGGCGGCCCGCCGCACGGCATCCAGGTCGAACGCGACATCATGAACAAGTACGGCCGTCCGCTGCTCGGCTGCACCATCAAGCCGA
>CAYIQU010000136.1:0-5379 GCA_964365645.1 uncultured Hyphomicrobiales bacterium
GCACTTCCCACGGCGCGCGGCCGACCTGGCGGGCGATGGCGTCTATCATCAGTTCCATGGCGAAGCACACGCCGGTGCGGGCGACGCCGCGATAGGGCAGGAAGCCCGGCTTGTTGGTGGCGATGCAGACGGTCTTGCAGCGATAGCCGCGGAAATCGTACGGCCCGGGCAGGTTGCCGGTCGCCTGGCCGGGCTCGATGCCGACGGTGAAGGGCCAGCTCGAATAGGCGCCGCCGTCGATGGTGATCTCGGCGTCCAGCGCCAGCAGCCGGCCGCGTTCATCGGCGTGCGCCGTCAAGATGTAATGGTGCTGGCGGGCGTTGGCGCCGACGACCAGATGCTCGCGCCGATCCTCGATGTAGCGGAACGGGCGGCGATAGGTCAGCGCCAGCCAGGCGACGCAGAGCTCTTCGGGATGCAGCACGCACTTATAGCCGAAGCCGCCGCCGACGTCGGGCGAGATGACGCGCACCTGCCCCTCGTCGAGACCCAGACACTGGGCGATGCCGACCCGGATCATGTGCGGCACCTGGGTCGAGGTGTAGACCAGCAGCTGATCGGCGCGGTCGTCCCAGGTGGCAAGCACCGCCTTGCCTTCCATCGGCACCATGGCTTGGCGGGCAAGCGTGATCTCGCGGGTGACGACGACCGGGGCGCCGCGCGCCTTGTCCTCGAAGCCGTTGTCCATGCCCATCGTGACGAACAGGTTGTCGGGCCAATGGTCGTGAACGCGGGTCGTGGCGTCGGCCTTGGCGGCGTGCATGTCGACCAGCGCGGGCAATTCCTCGATATCGACTTCCACCTGCTCGGCCAGGTCTTCGGCCTCGGCCCGGCTGGGGGCGACGCAGAGCGCGATGGCCTCGCCGACCATGCGGACCTTGCCGTCGGCCAGCGGCGGATACTCGGAATCGCGATAGTGAGGCAAGGTCGAGGGCGCGACGATGGATTTCAGGCCCTTGAGATCGCCGCGGACGAAGACGTCGGCCTCGCGGCCCGGGGGCTTGCGGACGGCGCGCAGGGTGCCGTGGGCCACAGGGCTGCGCAGAAACGCAACCTCCATCTGCCCGGGCAGGATCATGTCGGAAACGTAATTGCCCCGCCCGAGAAGAAAGCGGAGGTCTTCCTTGCGGGGAACCCGCGCGCCGATGCCTTGCCGCGCCATGATCGTTGGACCCGAAATGAGCGTCAGCCGATCTTAGGAAGCCGGAGAAGGGGACAAAAGGGGAAAATAACCGGAAAAAACACCCCGGCCGGCGATTTCGCCGGCCGGGGGTCGAAGGCGTCTCAGACGTACTTGAACGGCAACATGCGCGCGCGCATGAATTCGTACTCCGAAATCTTGGTGTACGGCATCATCTCGGCGCGGAACTTCATGATGCTCTCGAAGATTTCCTTGCTGTCGGCGTCCTTGGCGGCTTCGGCGCGGATGACGTTTCCGGCCAGTTCGCCCAGGGCCTTCAGGGTGTCGTCGTTGAAGATCTTCACCTGGACCTTGTGCTCCTTGACCATCTGGTTGTAGGCCATGGCGTTCTTGGCGACGAATTCGTTCATCACGGCGGCGTTGGCGTATTCATTGCCGACGCGAACGATTTCCTTCTGCTCGGCCGACAGCGATTCCCAGGCCTTCAGGTTGATGAAGCAATCGAGCGCGCCGCAGGGTTCCTGCCAGCCCGGCCAGTAGTAGAACTTGGCCACCTTATGCAGGCCGAAGGCCATGTCGTTGTAGGGGCCGACGAAATCCGCGCCGTCGATGGCGCCCGATTGCAGGGCTTGCGGCACTTCGCCCAGCGGCATCTGGACCGGAATCGCGCCGGCGGATTGCAGCACCTTGGCGCCCATGCCGCCCGAGCGGATCTTCATGCCCTTGTAGTCGCCGACCGCTTTGACTTCCTTGTTGTACCAGCCGGCGGCCTGGACCGAGGTGTTGCCGCTGGGGAAGAACTTGACGCCCAGCTTGTTGTAGATCTTGTCGGCCAGCGCCTGTCCGCCGCCATAGGCGAACCAGGCGTTCTGTTCCTGCGAGGTGATGCCGAAGGGAATCGGGCTCAAGAAATTGATCGCCGGCATCTGCCCGACCCAATAGGCCGGATAGCCGTGACCCATTTGCAGCGAACCGTTGGCGACCGCGTCCATGGTCTGGAACGGAGGCACCACTTCGCCCGCGGCGAAGACCTTGACGGTCAGCGCGCCGCCGGTGGCCTTGGTGATGAAGTCGGCGAGAACATTGGCGCCGGTCGCCAGCGCGGGCGAGTTCTTCGCCCAGGTCATCTGCATCCGCCACTCTTTGCGGGCCTGCGACAGGGCCGGGCCGCTGTTGGCGGCCAGGATGGCCGCCATGCCGCCGGTGCCGGCGACGCGAAGCAATTTACGTCTGTTCATGATCGTCTCTCCCTTGGTTGATTGATCGAACGTTTCGTTACGCAGTCAGAGTCCTTTTTTACTTAGCCGTGGTGAGAAGCCAGGTCGCCAGCGATGGGAACATCCACACCGCCGCCGCGCCGCCCAATTGCAGGATGACGAACGGGACGACGCCCCGGTAGATGGCGGAGGTCGGCAGATCGCGCGCCACGCCCTGCAAATAGAAGATGGCGAATCCGAAGGGCGGCGTCAGATAGCTGGTTTGCAGGATCATTCCCATCATCACGCCCAGCCAGATCGGTTCGACCCCCATCTTGAGCAGGATCGGCGCGAAGATCGGCACGACGATGAAAATGATCTCGAAGGTGTCGATGAAGAACCCGAGCACGAACATCAACAGCAGCGTGACGAACACCGCGCCGGTCGCTCCGCCGGGCATGGCGGTCAGCACGTCCTCGGCGATCTTTTCGCCGCCGAGGCCGCGAAAAACCAGCGAGAAAATCGTCGCCCCGAACAAGATGACGTAGATCATGGTGCTAAGGTTGAGGGTCGCCAAACAGGATTGGCGCAGCATGTCGAGCGTGATCCGGCGGCGCGCGGCGGCCAGTACGGCCGCGCCCATGACGCCCACGGCCGCCGACTCGGTGGCGGTGGCGAAGCCGAACAGGATGGACCCGAGCACCGCGACGATCAGCAGCAGCGGCGGCACCAGGGCCTTGAGGATGCGCGGGATCAGGGTGCGCCTTTCCTCGTCGGTCATCGGGACCGGCGGG
This sequence comes from uncultured Hyphomicrobiales bacterium, assembly GCA_964365645.1. Taxonomy (GTDB): domain Bacteria; phylum Pseudomonadota; class Alphaproteobacteria; order Rhodospirillales; family 2-12-FULL-67-15; genus 2-12-FULL-67-15. The sequence goes on from CAYIQU010000136.1 coordinate 3,132, forward strand.
CATTGTTCGGGACGGAAGATCGCGACCGCGACCGTCCAGGCGATGAACAGCCCAACCAGGACCAGGCCGGGAATGATGGCGGCGACGAACAGATCGGTCACGGTGACCGGTGGGGCCGAGAAACGCCCCGCCGCCAGATTGGCCTGGGTGTTGGCATTTTGCAGCATCGTACCAACGAGAATGAGGACGGTGGACGGCGGGATCAGCTGCGCCAAGGTACCGGACGCGGTGATGATACCGCTGGCGAGGCGCTTGTCGTAGCCCGCGCGCATCATCGCCGGATAGCTGATCAGGCCCATGGCGACCACGGTCGCGCCGACGATGCCGGTGGATGCCGCCAGCATCGCGCCCACCACGATGACGGAAATGCCGAGCCCGCCGCGCATCTTGCCGAAGGTCTGGCCCATGGTGATGAGCAGTTCCTCGGCGATCTTGGATCGTTCCAGCAGCACGCCCATGAGGATGAACAGCGGCACCGACACCAGCACTTCATTGACCAGGGAATCGATGATGCGGCCGGTGATGCCCGCCAGCAGCGGCCAGTCGAATACGCCCAGCAGCGATCCCAGCGCGGCGAAGAAAACCGCCGTGCCGCCGATGGAAAAAGCGACCGGAAAGCCCAGCATCAGCACCGCGAAAACGGCGACGAACATGACCAGAGACAGAATTTCGCCGAGCAACGCGGGAGTCATCAGTCGTTCCTCGGGGCGGCTCGGCCGCTCAGCGTCATCAGGCAGCGGATCGAGATCGCCAGTCCCTGCAACGCCGTCAACACGCAGAAGGCGATGACGGTCGCCTTGACCAGGTACAGGAAGGTCAAACCGTCGGGGGTTGGCGAACGCTCCGCTATGCGCCAGGAGCGCTGCACGATCGGCCACGACAGCCAGGCCAGCGTTCCCACCATCGGCATCAGCAGCAACCAGACGCCGACGAGATCGATCCAGGCGCGGCCCCGGGGGCCCAGGGTGCGATAAAACAGGTCGACCCGGACGTGTTTGTCTTCTTTCAGCACGTAGGCGGCCGAAAGCATGACGATGGCGCCGTTGAGCCAAACAAAGGTTTCCGACAGCCAGGGATATCCGACCTCGAACGCGTAACGCAGCACGACCACGCTGAAGGCGACCAGCGCCATCGGCGCCAAAAGCCACGCCGTGATGCGTCCGAGATGGTCATTCAGGGCATCCACGGCGCGCGCGAATGCGGCTAGTGCGGTCACGGGCAGAGCCCCCCTTGTCTCGTTATCCAGCCCGGCAGGCGAGATCGTCAGTATACCGATTATTTTTTAGGGGGCAAGCATACGGGCGCACTCGGCCCGGCTTTTTCCGCCTTGCCCCAGCGCCGGACTCGCCAATTCATCCGGCGATTCGGCGCCTAACGCGCCATTTTCATGTGATTGGGCAGGGCGGACACGATCTCGGGGAAGACGGTGATCAGGGCGACGGCGGCGACCATCAGCAGGAAGAACGGAAACGCCACCCGGCTGACATAGCCGATGGAGCGGCGCGTCAGGCCTTGCAGCACGAACAGGTTGAACCCGACCGGCGGCGTGACTTGCGCCATTTCCACCACCAAGACGACGTAGATGCCGAACCACAGAAGGTCGAATTGGGCCTGCTGGATGACCGGCAGCAGAACCGCCATGGTCAGCACCACCATGGAAATGCCGTCGAGGAAGCAGCCGAGGATGATGTACAAAATCGTCAAGGCGACCAGCAGCTCGACTTGGCTCAATCCCATGCTCCCCACCGCTTGGGCGAGCGCGCGGGGTAATCCGGTGAAGCCCATGGCCAGCGACAGGAACGCCGATCCCGCCAGGATCAACATGATCATGGAGGTGGTGCGGACCGCGCCCATGACGCTGTCCCAGAAACGGGTCCAGTTCAACCCGCCTTGCACCCTGGCCAGGATCAGGGCGGCGAGCACGCCGATGGCGGCGGCCTCGGTCGCCGTGGCGATGCCGCCGTAGATGGACCCCAACACGGCGGCGATCAGCAGGATCGAGGGGATCAGCGCGGCGCTGTTCCTCACTTTCTCGGCGAAGGTCATGCGAATGTCGTTGGGCGGTATCTGGTCGGGGTGGAGCAAAGACCACGCGCCGACGTAGCCCATGAACAGCAACGCCAGCATGATTCCCGGCAAGACGCCGGCGATGAACAGCTTGCTGATGGAAACGTCGGTGGCCACGCCGTAGACGATCATGATGATCGAGGGCGGGATCAGAAGCCCCAGCGTGCCCGATCCGGCGAGC
>CAYIQU010000137.1:0-5369 GCA_964365645.1 uncultured Hyphomicrobiales bacterium
GCGGAACACGTCGAGGCGGGTGCCTTGGGCCAGGGCGGCCAGCGCCGCGAGGGCTTTTTTCTTATCCATAATTCTAGAATTATAGAAATATTAGCCGCCGTCAAGACCCGGCAGGAAAGGCGCGGTTTCCGGGCTGGATTCTAGTTTTCCCGGGCGAGATCGGCGTCGGCGGCGGCCATATAGTCGATGGACAAGCCATCGCCGTGAAGATCGACCACGAGAACGTCGCCGTCGATCTGCTTGTCGCCTTCGGGATTGGTGTTGAAATAATTCCAGATGAAGCAGGACGCGAGAATCTCGTTCGGTCCCGCCTTGGCGGCGGGATCGCCTTCGCCGCGACGGACAAAAGCGGCCAGCACCTGACGCGCCTTGGCGAGATCGTCCTTGGAATGGCGCCGTTCCCACGGCATGGCGCCGGAAAACGCGTCGAACCGGTCGTCGGGGATCGTGAAATCCGCGACTTTTCCGCCCAGATAAAACACCACTTTGCGCATCGCGACCGCCTCAGAACGTTCCGGGATAGGCTCCACCGTCGAGCAGGATGTTCTGCCCGGCGATGAATCCCGCCTGCGCGCTGCACAAATAGGCGCAGGCGTCGCCGAATTCGGCCGGCGTGCCGATGCGTCCGGCGGGAACCGCCTTGATCCGTTCCGCCAGCACGTCGGCGGCGGGCCGGCCCGCCTTCTTCGCCGCGGCGGCGACGTTGGCATGGAACCGTTCGGTGTCGAACGGCCCCGGCAGCAGGTTGTTGATGGTCACGTTATGGCCGGCGGTCTTGCGCGCCAGTCCGGCGACGAAGCCGGTCAACCCGGTCCGCGCGCCGTTGGAAAGCCCCAACACGTCGATCGGCGCCTTGACCGCGCTCGACGTGATGTTGACGATGCGACCGAACTTGCGCTCGATCATGCCGTCGACCGTCGCCTTGATGAGAAAAATCGCGCTCAGCATGTTCGCCTCGATGGCGGCGATCCATTCCGCCCGTCCCCAATCGCGGAAATCGCCGGGCGGCGGCCCGCCGGCGTTGTTGATCAGGATATCGGGGTTCGAACAGGCGGCGAGCGCCTTGGCCCGGCCTTCGTCGGTGGTGATGTCGGCGGCGACCGTTTGCACGGCGTGACCGGTCGCGGCGCGGATTTCGGCGGCGGCGGCTTCCAGCGTTGACGGGGTGCGGGCGACGATGGTCACCTCGGCCCCCTCGCGCGCCAGCGACAGCGCGCAGCCCTTGCCCAGCCCCTTGCTCGCCGCGCACACCAGTGCCTTGCGACCCGCTATTCCTAAATCCATCGTCTTTCTCCGCTTCCTTGCACCAAGAACCGCGGCCATATCATGCCCGGTCCGCCTTGCCCAGGGCCTACGCCCCCCCGGCCGTCAATCTTTCCAGCACGCGGGCGGCGAGCGGCACGGTCACCGGCCGCTTTTCCGCAAGCGCGGCGGCATCCAACTCGGCCGCCAGCCGCCGGGCCATGTCGAAGGATCGTTCCATCCGCGCCAGCAGGAACGAAACGACGGCGGCGTCGACCTTGATCTGGCGGTCGGCGAACTGCTTGACCAGAACGGCGCCGATCAACGCCTCGTCCGGCGGCAGGATTTCGACCGCCGGCGCGGCACGCAGCCGCGAAGCGAGATCGGGCAGCACGATCGGCCAGCGCGCGGGCGGCGTGCGCGCGGTCAGCAAAAGCCGGCCGCCGGCCTCGACGATCAGGTTGTGAAGATGGAAGAGCCGCCGTTCGCCTTCCGCCCCAAGCGCAACGTCGGCATCCTCGACCAGAACCGCCGGATGTTCGGCCATGCGGGCGGGATCGCACCCGGCGAGAGTCGCCGCGGCGATCCCCGTCCCCGCCGTCGCCGCGAGAAAGACCTGGCCTAAGTGCGTCTTGCCGCAACCCGGCGGCCCGTGAATGACGAGAACCGGGCGTTCCCATGCGCGCCAACGGTCGATCCAGGCGACGGCGTCCCGGTTCGAGGGCGCGACCCAGAAATCCTCGCCGCCGAGGGCGGGACGATGGGCGAACGCGAAAACGAATTGCGACGGTCCCGCCGTCACCGCCCGCCGCCGAGGTAATAGGAGCTTTCCCGATAGCGGGCGATGGAGAAACGCACCAGCACGCCGATCACCGCCGCCACCGGCACCGCCAGCAGCACGCCGGTAAAGCCGAACAGCGCGCCGCCCGCGAGCAAGGCGAAGATCACCCACACCGGATGCAATCCGACTTTCTCGCCGACCAGGCGCGGGGTCAGGAAATAGGCATCCACCACTTGGCCGGCGCCGAACACCCCGACGACCAAGGCGAACGGAACCCATCCCGAAAACTGAGCAAAGGCGATGCCCAAGGCCACCGCCAGCCCGACGCCCATGCCGAAATACGGCACGAAGGAAATCAATCCGGTCAGAAATCCGACCACCAGGCCGAATTCGAGGCCGATCATCGTCAAGCCGATTCCGTACCATGCGCCGAGCAGCACGCACACGGTGGCCTGTCCGCGCACCCAGGCGGCGATGGTCCGATCGATTTCCCGCATCTGCGCGCGGATCGTCGGCTGGAGATCGCGCGGCATCAAGTCGTCGAAGCGGGCGACCAGTCGATCCCAGTCGCGAAGAAGATAAAACGACACCAACGGCGTGATAACCAACAGGGACAGAATCTGGAATACGGCCACGCCCCCGCTCAACACCCGGCCGAGAAAGCCGCCGAGCCACCGCGCGGCCTCGCCGGCGTACGATCCGGCCGCATCGCGAATCTTGGCGACCTGATTTTCGTCCAGACTGGTTTGCACCAGATCAAGAAGCGGGCCGGCCTGTTCGCGCAAAGCGGCGATCAGCGCGGGGGCCTTGGCGGCAAGCCCCATGACCTGCCCTTGCAACAGCGGAAACAACAGAACCATGGTCGCGCCGAGCAGCAGAAAAAAGGCGACGGTGATCAGCGCGGTCGCCAGCGTGCGCGAACATCCCCACTTCTCCAACCGATCGGCGATGGGATCGAGAAAATAGGCCACCAGCAGCCCGGCGACGAAAGGCAGCAGCATGCCGCTCAGTAGATAAAGCAAGGCCGCCGAACCGATGACGACGGAAAGAAGAAAAGCGGTGCGCCGATTCATGTTCGATGGTCCTCTTCAATTTCGACCGCAAGGCGGCTCCATTTGATCAGATACGCGGCGCCCGATGCAAACGTCGTCGCTCCGACTATGTATTCGAGCGCGGCCTGTATCGTTTCCAACCCCAGGACATAGCCGCGTTCGGCCAGCACCACGGCCATCAACACGATCTGGACAGCGGTATTCACCTTGCTGATGATGAGCGGCCGCACCGACAACGATTGGGTGATGGTGTGGAACAGCATCGCGCCGCCGAGAATCATCGCGTCGCGAAAGACGACCAGGATTACCAGCCAATCGGGCAAAAAGTTCTTATACGCGCCGACGATGAACAGGGCGACCAGCAACGCCTTGTCCGCAAGGGGGTCGAGAAAACCACCCAAAACGCTGGTCGCGTTGAAACGCTTGGCGATGAATCCGTCGACGGCGTCGCTGATTCCGGCGGCGACGAACAGCCAGAACGCCGCCACGATATAGTCGTGAAGAACGAACAGCACCACCAAGGGCACCGCCAAAAGGCGGGCGACCGAAATGATGTTGGGAACGTGTGCCAGCATTATTGTCGATCCGGAATGTCAGCTTGAGCCCGAACGCGTCAACGTCAAAACCCAGATGTCGCCCTCGCGGGTCAACTGAAGGTCCGCCTGGCCGAGCGCGAGAGCAAGCTGATCGGCCTCGCCGATGTAGTGGAGGCTGACTTGAACCTCGGCCCTCGACATCAGAACGACGTCGGCCCGACGCACCAGTGAAACGCTGCCCAACCGCTTGCGTACCGCCAGCCAGTCGTCGAGCTTGGCGATCGGCACGGAAACCGCGGCGACCGAGCTTCGATCGAGGCGCAACAGGTTTTCCCGTTTCCACAAATCCTCGACCAGTCGCGCCGTCTCGACGGCCGCTCGGCGAAGCAAGGCTTCGATGCTTTCCCCCGAAACGGCCTGAATCTCGATCTCGGTCCGCCCCTTCTGCGCCGAGGGGCCATGGCGCGAGATGAAAACCCGAACATGAGGCAGCGGCTGCTGCGGAAGATAGCCGACGCCGGCAACGACAACGACGGCGTCGGTCGTGCCGTAACGCCGAGCGACGGCCGCAAGCCGGGATTCGTCGCCCATCGCCGCCTGTTCGGCGCCGATGGCGGCGACGTCGGGCAAATCGCCGGTCGGAAGCGACATCGGCACCAACCCCTCTTGCATCGCCTGTCCGGCCCATGCCGACCGCCACGGATTCGGATCGTCCCACAGCAGCAACGCGCCCGCCGACTGGTAGACCGGCAACAGCAGTACCGGCTTGCTCATGGTTTCGGCGAACGGCACGCCGAGGCGCTCAAGCAGGCGGCGCACCTCGTCGGCCTTGAAGCGGAACGTCAGCTTGGCGAGGTAGCGCACCGCCGAGGTCTTTTCATCGGCGACGGAAAAATCCTGGAGATAATTGGCGATTTCGTTTCGCGGCAAATCGGGCAACCGGGAATGATCCGAGCGCAGGGTCAGCCGCTCGAGCAGGCGGCGAAACGCCGCCCGCTCGCCGTCGGCAAGCGCGCGGTCCCGCGCCGCGGCCGCCGTTTCGGCGGTCACGTCGACGGCGACGTTCGCGACGTCGAAAACGGACGCCGCCCGCGCCGTTGCCGCGGCCCAGGGAAGGGTCGCCAGCACGCACAGCAAAGCGGCCACCAGCCGTGCAAGGCGCGCCGGCCGCTTGTCCTCGCCCGCCGTCGCCGGCCCGAGGTCCGCCCGCGTCATCTCGCGCATTGAAAACCGCCTCAAAAAGGTTATTTTCGCCAGTCCCAAAGGGCGGTTACTCTACCACACCCGGACGGGCTGGAAAGCCGACCTGCCCGCCGAATCGAACCCGTCTAACCCAAGGATCACGGCCATTCAAAAGCCCCCGCACGGCCGAACCGGCGAAAGCGGCCTCAGCTACCGGGACGCCGGTGTCGATATCGATGCCGGCGACGCCTTGGTCGAGGCGATCAAGCCCCTTGCCCACGCCACCCGTCGCCCCGGCGTGATGGAGGGTCTCGGCGGATTCGGCGCGCTGTTCGACCTCAAGGCGGCGGGCTATCGCGACCCGATCCTCGTTTCCGGCACCGACGGCGTCGGCACCAAGCTGAAAATCGCCATCGCCGCCGGCATCCACGACACCATCGGCGTCGATCTGGTCGCCATGTGCGTCAACGATCTGGTGGTCCAGGGAGCCGAGCCGCTGTTCTTCCTCGACTACTTCGCTTCCGGCAAGCTGGACGTGGCGACGGCGAACCGCTCGAGCAACGACGTCAGCGTGCT
>CAYIQU010000138.1:0-5369 GCA_964365645.1 uncultured Hyphomicrobiales bacterium
ATTCGCGCCTCTGGATCATGGTGCCCATCGCCCCGTCGAGGACGAGGATGCGCCGGGCCATCGCCTCGGCCAGCAGCTTGCGCCGGGCGGCGCGTTGATGGGACAGGGACGCGGTCATCGGGCGGACTCCTTTTTGGGCGGACGCACGCCCAGGACGTGGCAGATGGCATAGACCAGATCGGCGCGGTTGAGCGTATAGAAATGGAATTCGCGCACGCCGCCCGCGAACAGGAGGCGGCACTGCTCGGCGGCGACGCCGGCCGCCACCAGCTTGCGGGTTTCCGGGTCCTGGTCCAGTCCCTCGAACAGATTGGCGAGCCAGTCGGGCACCGCCGCGCCGCAGGCGGCCGCGAACTCGCGCACCCGGGCGAAGTTGGTCACGGGCAGGATGCCGGGCACGATGGGGACATGGATGCCGGCGGCGCGGGCGCGCTCGACGAAGCGGAAATAGACGTCGACGTCGAAGAAAAATTGGGTGATGGCGCGACCGGCGCCGGCGTCGATCTTGCGCTTCAAGTTGTCGAGGTCGGCCTCGGCGCTGGCGGCCTGGGGGTGCTTTTCGGGGTAGGCGGCGACGCTGATCTCGAAGGGGGCGATGCGTTTCAGCCCCGCCACCAGATCGGCGGCGTAGGCGTAGCCCTCGGGGTGGGGTTGATAGCGGCCGAACCCCGGTCCCGCGCCGCCTCCGTTTCCATCGGGCGGATCGCCGCGCAAGGCGACGATGTGACGGATGCCCTCGTTCCAATAGCGCCTCGCGACGGCGTCGACCTCGGCGCGGGTCGCGCCGACGCAGGTCAAGTGCGCGGCCGGTTCCAGCGCCGTTTCGCGCCGGATGCGCAACACGGTGGCGTGGGTGCGCTCGCGGGTTGAGCCGCCGGCGCCGTAGGTGACGGAAACGAAGGACGGCCGCACCGGGGCCAGGCGCTGGATGCAGGCCCACAGCGACCGCTCCGCGTCCTCGGACTTGGGCGGAAAAAACTCGAACGAAACATTCACGTCGCCGGGCAGCGGGGCGACGGCCTCGATCACCGGGCGGTGCGATGGGTTGGGAGGGGTCACGAGGCCTGTCCTTGCTGGGGGGCGTCTTCGAGGGCGCGGACCGTCCAGCGCGCCGTCGCGGCGGGAAGATCGCCCGGTTTCGGCCGTCTCGCAAGCCAAACGGTCACGGTCAGCGGCCGGCCGGGAATGTGCGCGACGCCCTGGACGTGGAGGCCGACGTCGCGGCACCAGCGGACGACGTCGCCCTCGGCGAAGCCGAGCCGGCGGTGCGCGTGCCGCTCGCGCAATTCCTCGACGGCGTGGGGCGCGAAGTCGGCGATGGCCAGCCGTCCGCCCGGGCGCAGGACCCGGGCCGCTTCGGCGATGGCCAGGGCGGGATCGTCCAGGAAATGCAGCACCTGATGGATGACGGCGACGTCGAAGGCGTCCGCCGCGTAGGGCAGGCGGTAGAGATCGCCCTGGCGGACCGAGCCATGGGCCAGCCCGGCGCGGGCCAGTCCGGCGCGGGCCAAGGTGAGCATGTCGTGGGACTGATCGATGCCTTCGGCCCGTGTCGCCCGGGGGCCCAGGACTTCCAGGATCCGTCCCGTGCCGGTGCCGAGATCGAGCAGATCGCCCAAGGGGTCTTGGCCGTCGGGTCCGGCGAGAAGCCGGAGCAGGGCGCGCTCGACCTCGGCGTCGTCGGCGTGGAGCCGGCGCAGCGAATCCCAGTTCTTGGCGTTGGCGCGGAAATAGCGGGCCGCCTCGCGGGCGCGTTCGCGGCGCACCGAGGCGAGGCGGGCGCGATCGTCGGCGAAGAAATCCCGCTCGAGGCGGATCGCGGCGGCGATCCAGTCGGCCCGGGCCGCGCCGGCCCCTTCGCGGGCGAGGCGATAAAAGACCCAGGCGCCTTCCGGCACCCTCTCGATCAGGCTCGCTTCCGTGAGCAGGCGCAAATGGCGCGAGACGCGGGGCTGGCTCTGGTTCAGGACCCGGGCGATTTCGCCGACCGCGAGTTCGCCTTCCGCCAAGAGCGCGAGCAGGCGCAAACGGGTCGGTTCGGCCGCCGCGCGCAGGGCGGGCAGTAGGGTTCCGAGGCGAGGGCCGCCTCGGGCGGCGGCGGGGGTGCGCGGTGTCGGTTTCATATCAAGATATAAAGAACTCTTTATATCAAATGAGAGGCGATGGGAAGCGGGAAATGACAATCCCCGGCGATCCGGCGCCGAATCTCCGCCCACGCCGCGACCTACACCACGATGAGTTGGGTTTATGTGGAATTCTTACTTATTTTGTGGTATCCGGCGCCTACTCAAGCGGAAAAGGAGGCGTAACACTTCCTTAACCATCGTCGGGCACCATGCCCGCGTCAGGGAAATCGAAGGCCCGCCCGTTCCGAGCGGAACGGCCAGGCCGGAAAAGAACAACCGGAAAACGAGGACAAGCGCCCCGATGCTCCGCCTTCATGCCGTCGCCCGCCGGATCCGTTCGCTGCTCCTCGTTCCCGGGTTCGCCTTGGCGCTGCTGGCCGGGTGTGCCACCGCCCCCGATCCCGGCAGTCCCGAAGCCGTGGCCGAGTTCCAGCGGCTCAACGACCCGATCGAGCCCTTCAATCGCGCCGTCTTCGCCTTCAACCAGGCCATCGACAAGGCGATCATCAAGCCGCTCGCCACCCTTTATCGCGATTACATGCCGAGGGTCGTTCAGGAAGCGGTCACCAACGTGCTCGCCAACCTGCGCACGCCGGTGGTGCTGGCCAACGACGTCTTGCAGGGCAACCCCGAGCGGGCGGGGAATACCCTCGGGCGCTTTTTCGTCAATACCACCGTCGGCCTGGGCGGCATCGCCGACGTCGCCGCCGAGATGGGCGTTGCGCGCCATGCCGAGGACTTCGGCCAGACCTTGGCCGTTTGGGGCGCGGGCGAAGGCCCCTACCTGGTTTTGCCGATTTTCGGGCCATCAAATCCGCGCGATCTGACCGGCCTGGCGGCCGACTTCTTCACCGATCCGCTCAACTGGTACGCGGCCAATACCGGGCGGGAATGGATCACTTTCGCCCATGCCGGAACCACGGCCATGGACAGTCGCTCTCGGCACATGAAGGCGCTTGACGACCTGGAGCGAACCTCGCTTGATTACTACGCCGCCATTCGAAGCCTCTACCGTCAGCGCCGGACGGACGAGATTCGCAATGGGCGGGGGGCGTCGGACATGCCGTCGCCGGGACTGTCCGAGAACGGAACCCCGGCGACCGCCAAGCCCGCCCCCCAGCTTTCGCAGGCAGAAGGGCCGCCCCCGGTTTCGCAGTCAGAATCGATGTCGCAATAGGATAAAGCCATGATCAATCGCCGCCCGTTCGCGGCCGCCCTGTCGGGCGGCCTTGTCGCCCTCGCTTTCGCCCTCGTCGCCGCCGGGCCGCGGCCGGCCGCCGCCTCGCCCGAGATGGAGAAAGACGCCGGCGCGTTCATCGAATCGCTGTCCAAGCAGGCCGTCGCATCCCTGACCGACCAGAAGGTCACTCGCGCCGAGCGCATCGACCGCTTCCGCACGATGTTCAACGAGAGCTTCGCGGTCGAACCCATCGGCCGGTGGTTATTGGGCCCGCACTGGCGCCGCGCCACCGATGCCGAGAAGAAAGAGTATCTCGTCTTGTTCGAGGACCTGATGGTGGTGTCCTACGTCGACCGCTTCGCCGAATACGCCGGCACGGCGCTGAAGGTGAATCGCGCCGTGACCGAGAACGAAAAGCACATCACCGTATTCTCCGAGATCGCCCGGCCGAGCGGCAGCCAGCCGGTGCGGGTCGATTGGCGCGTCGGCAAGGGGGATGCGGGCTATAAGATCGTCGACGTGATCGTCGAGGGCACGTCCATGAGCATCACCATGCGCTCGGACTTCACCTCGGTCATCAACCAGAAGGGCGGCGCCGTTTCCGGCCTGATCGACGTGCTGCGCGAAAAGACCGCCAGCCTGAAGCAAGAAGCGGAACGGAAGTAAGCCGCCGCTCGACCGTTCAGCGTTTCGCGGCCGTGGCGGCCGCCCGTTCGGCGACGAGGGCGGCGACCGTGGGCGCGAGCCGTTCGGCGGCTTGGCGCGCGATCAGCGCGTAACCCTCTTTCGTCGGGTGTCCGTCCTGGACATAAAACAGCCGCTGCCCCTCGGCCGCGGCGGCGCGGGCGGCGTCGAGCGTGTCGACGCACGCGGTCCCGGTCCGGGCGCAGAAACGGGCGAGGCGCGCATGGGCCTCGGAGGGGCCGAGGGCGCGCTCATCGAGCGGAAATCCCAACGCGCGACGGAAAGCCAGCGCCCGGCCGTCGACTTGGACGGCCGACGGCAAAATCAGCAGCACGAAGCGCGCGCCGGCCTTTTCGACCGTTCCGCGCATGGCTTCGATAAGCCCCTCGCAAATCCGCCACTGGGCCTCCATGGCCGGGTGCGTCGCGTCGTCCAGGAACAGCGAGGCGGGCTCGAATTCCGGGCTTTCGATGGCGTGCGCGATCAGCCACGGGCTGATGGTCCAGGCACGGCCCTTGGCGATCCAGCCGTCCCGTTCCAGCCGCGCCACGCGCTCGGCCCGGGCCGGGCTTGAGGCGGCGAGCCGGCGCAGGATGTCCGGCGCCAGGGGGGCGTCCCGTTTATCGCGGCGGGCGCGGACGTATTCGCGGACCGGCTGGGCGACCGCCATGCTGAAAAGCCGGCCCAGGTAAAACGTCGGCGGCCGGCCCCGGGCGTCGCGGACGTGGGCGGCGATGCGTTCGGCGACGGTCGCGTCGGGCCAGGCCCGAAGCGGCCATTCGACCGGACAATCGTTGCCGACCAGGAATTCCATCGCCACCACGTCGGGCTTGAGGGGCAGCGCGTGGTGATGCAGCAGGCGGACGTAGCCGGCGAGATTGTCGCCCGATTTGCCGACGTTCACGACCTCGACGGCGCGGCCGGTTTGCGTCTTCAGCAGGGATTCGAGGACGGCGGGGTACGTGTCGGCGTTGTCCACGCCCCAGCCCCAGGTGAAAGAATCGCCGACGGCGGCGACGCGGACGGTGCCGGGGTGGTCGGGGAAGAACTCGCGGCTTTCGCGCAAGCCCCGCCGGTTGGTGACGACCCGGCTTGAGAACTCGTCGGTGGCGAGAACCCGGGCGTCGCTCGGCCGGTCGGGCAGCTTGGCCTTGATGCCGGCGGGCGGCGCGAGGCGCAGGCCAACCTCGAACAATGCCAGGGAGACGATCAGGCTGGCGACGAGAAGCAGGATATTCCGTCGCATGACCGCGTTCCCTAGCGGGTGAGGGGCTTGTACTTGATGCGGTGCGGCTGGTCGGCCTCGGCGCCCAGGCGCTTGTGGCGGTCGGCCTCGTAGTCCTGGTAGTTGCCCTCGAACCAGACCACCTGGCTGTCGC
>CAYIQU010000139.1:0-5364 GCA_964365645.1 uncultured Hyphomicrobiales bacterium
CGATGCAGACCACCCGGCCGACCCCGAGAACGGCGAGAAGGTGGCGAATGTCGTCGAGATAGGTCAGGGGATTGTAGTTGCGCCAATCGGGATCGTAGTCGGATTGGCCGCGGCCGCGATAATCGAGGCAAATCACCCGGCGGGAGACGGAAAGGCGCGCGGCGACGGCGGCGAAGTCGCGCGAATTGCGGGTCAGGCCCGGCAGGCACAGCACCGGCGGGCGCGGCGAGAAGGGATCGCCCGAGTCGCGAAAATAAAGGCTGAGGCCGTCGCGGCTGGTGAACCGCCGCTCTTGAAACCCGGGCCCGCGCGCGAATGCCGAAACCGAGACCGTCATCGGGTCGATAATCCCGACCCAAGCAATGCGGGAACCTCGGCCAGCGCGCGAACCTGGGCCGCGATCCGGCCCGGCAGCCGCTCCGCCGGCGCGCCCGCGCGATTGATCCACACGACGCGCATCCCGAAGCGAGCGGCCGCCCAGGCGTCCCACCCGTTGCCGGAAACGAAGCATATCTCGGCCGGCTTCAGATGGAAGGCGCGCGTCGCCAGGCGATAGACGCGCGGATCGGGCTTGTAGATTTTCAGCGGATGGACCGACAGCACGTGATCGAGCAGCGGATCGATCCCGGCGCTTTTCACCGCCGCGCGCAGCATTCCCGGCGAGCCGTTCGACAGGATGCCGGTCTTGATCCCGGCGCGGCGCAACGCGCGCAAGGCCGGCTTGGCGTCGGGATAGGCGTCCAGTTCGCGATAGATGGCCATCAGCCGTCGGCGCAGGCGGCCGCTCTTGTCGCCAAGGCCGACGGCGGCCAGCGCGTAGTCCAGGGCTTCGGCCGTGACCGTATCGAAGGGAACGTATTCGCCCATCAGGCTGCGCAGCCACGTGTATTGCAGCTGCTTCATCCGCCAGACTTCGGTCAATGCCGCGGCCTTGCCGCCCAGCGCGCGCTCGCACCGCCTGGCCGCCGCGGCGACGTCGAGCAGGGTGCCGTAGGCGTCGAACACGCACGCCTTGACCGTCAGCGGCGGGAAAGACACTCGTGTCATCGTTTCAAATCCCTTTCGGCGATCGCGGCGTCGTGGGACCCGCCGTTGAATTTCAGGCGGTAGACTTGAAGGTTTTCCATCACCCGCTGCACGTAGTTGCGGGTTTCGTCGTAGGGAATCATTTCGATCCAGTCGATCATGTCCTCGATCGTGCCGCGCGGGTCGCCGTGGGCCTTCATCCATTCCCGCGCCCGTTTCGGGCCGGCGTTGTAGGCCGCCAGCGTCAACACGTAGGACCCCTGGAAATCGCCGAGCAAGTCCCGCAAGTAGGCTTGACCGAGCCGCAAGTTGTAGTCGGATTCCGACAGGCGGCTGGGCGTATGGGAAATTTTGTAGGCCCGGGCGACGTCGCGCGCGGTCGCCGGCATCAACTGCATCAACCCTTGCGCGCCGGCGCGGCTGACGGCGTCGGTCTGGAAGGCGCTTTCCTGGCGCACGACGGCCAGCACCAGCGGCGCTTCGGGCGCGGGCAGGTTCTTGCCGGTGGCCGGCGGCGCGGGCAGGCGCAGCGCGGGATAGCCGGAGTCGGCCAGCTCGACGCCGCTCTGGCTGGCGCGCTTGGCGACCGCGATGGCGACGTCTTCGCGCTTGTAGCCGCGCGCCAGCGCCGCCGCCATCCGCCGCCATCCCGGCGTTTCCTTGAAGTCCCCCAACTGGAGGATGAAGGGGCGCAATTCGTCGCGATAGCCGAAGGCGGCTAGCGTGCGGACCGCGCGCGTCAGTTCGTGATTGTTGAATTCGCCGGCCTCGTCCGAGGTCGGTTCCGGCTCGACCGGCAGTTTCAGCCGCGCCGTGGCGCCCAGCTTCGACGCCGCGAGTTGGCCGTAAAAGACGGTGGGATAGGCGGCCGCGCGGGCATACCACGCCGCCGCCCGCGGGGCGTCCTTCATGCCCTCGGCGGCGCGGGCGGCCCAATAGGCGCCGCGCGCCTTGCTGACCGGATAAACGACCGCCTCGAACATCGCCTTGAAGTGGTTGAACGCGGCGGCGTGATCGTTGAGAAACCGATGCGCGATCCAGCCCGCCAACCATTCCGCCTCGGCGTAGGGCGCGCTTTGCGCCGGCGAAAGGTTGTGCGCCTTCACCAGGCGATAGGCGTCGCTGATCTGTCCTTCGCGCATCCCCCGGCGGGCGAGGACGGCGCGTTCGCGCCACCACAGTTCGGGCCGGATCAGGTTTTCCGGCAGATGATCGAAGATTTCCCGCGCTTCCTCGTACTTGCCCTTGGCGCGACGCCAGCGCGCCCGCTCATAGAGCAGGCCTTGATCGTTCCGCATCTCCTCGGGCAGGCGCGCGATCAGCCGGTCGACGTTGCCGCTGCGATGGCGCAGGGTCAGCCGCGCCTCGCCGAGCGCGCGCAGGGCCGGATCGACGCGCCAGAACAGGCGGCGGGCTTCCTCGGTCTTGCCGTCCCACAGCAGGCGGTCGAGGCGGCGGGCGTGATCGTCCCGGGTCAGGATCTTGCCGTGACGCTTGAAAATGTCGTTCTCTTGGCCCTTGGCGAAAGAGCCGGACACCCACGCCTCGCGCAGCAGGGCCTTGCCGCGTTCGGTCGTGCCGGTCGCCATCAGCGCCTCGGCGTAGCGGATCTTGCCCAGGGGGCTGCCGGGCGGATGGCGGTGGAACCAGTCGAGCACGACGTCGGGCGGAATGTCGGCGCCGATGGATTCCTCGACCCGGCGGCGAAGCTGGGTCTGCAACGGCCAGTAATGGTTTTCCTCGAAGAAGCGCGCGACCCCGTAGAAAGGCACTGGCACGCCTTCCCGCACCAGGCCGAGCCACTGGATCAGCTTCATCACCATCGGATCGCGGGCGCCGCGGGCGGTCACTTCCGCCTTGGCCCACTGGCCGGCTTGCGCCGCCCGGAACGCCTCGCGCGCCAGTTGGGTGTCGGCGGCGCTGAGCGGCGGATTCGGGGCCGGAGTCGGGGTCGCGCCGGCGGCCGGCGCCAAGGCGACCGCCAGCAGCGCGGCCGCCAGCAGCCCGACGGCCGGCAGCCTCAAGGACCCTATTCGCGAAAAAATAAAAACGCGGCGCACGCTCGATACTTCTCCCGACGCGACCCCGCCGTCCCGACAGGGACTGTTCCGGCCTCGAAGGCCTCGATTCTAGGGCGCGGACGGGGAGGCACTCAAGGGCCGCGACCGCCGGCCCGAACGACCCGCGCCGCTTGCCCGGGTCCAATTCGGGCGGTATGGTCCGCCATTCGCGTCCCGATTACAACGCAAACCGAAAGAGAAGAGCGGAGTTCGCCATGTTTCAGGGCTCATTCGTCGCCCTCGTCACCCCCTTCCGGAACGGCCGGGTGGACGAAGCCGCGTTCCAGAAATTGGTGGACTGGCAAATCGCCGAGGGCACCGACGGCCTGGTGCCGTGCGGCACCACGGGCGAATCGCCGACGCTCTCGCACGAGGAACACCGGCGCGTGGTCGAGATGTGCGTCGCCGCCGCGGGCGGTCGCCGCCCGGTGATCGCCGGCACCGGCTCCAACTCGACCGACGAGGCCATCGCGCTCACCCAGCACGCCAAGCAGGCCGGCGCCAACGCCGCCTTGGTGGTGACGCCCTATTACAACAAGCCGACCCAGGAAGGGCTGTACCAGCACTTCAAGGCGATCCACGACGCGGTCGATCTGCCGATCCTCATCTACAACATCCCGCCGCGCAGCGTGGTCGACATGTCGGTGGAAACGATGGCGCGGCTGGCGCGTCTGCCCAACATCGTCGGCGTCAAGGACGCGACCATGGACCTGACCCGGCCGATGCGGACACGCATGGCGATCGGCGACAAGTTCTGCATGATGTCGGGCGAGGACGGCACGGCGGTCAATTTCCTGGCCGGCGGCGGGAACGGCTGCATTTCGGTCGCCGCCAACGTCGCGCCGCGCCTGTGCGCCGAGGTGCAAACGCTCTGGCGCGCGAACAAGGCCCACGAGGCGGTGGCGCTGCAACAGCGCTTGATGCCGCTGCACATCGAGCTTTTTTGCGAAACCAATCCGGCGCCGGCGAAATACGCGCTGCATCTGCTCGGCCGGTGCGAGCCGGACGTGCGCCTGCCGCTGGTTCAATTGTCGGATGCCAGCCGCGAGAAGGTCCGCCGCGCCCTGCAGGCCGTTGGCCTGCTCAACTAAGCGAATGGCGAAAGACGCCGCGCCGAAAAAGTACGCCGCCCAAAACAGGCGCGCCCGCCACGATTATTTGATTATCAGCACCCTCGAGACCGGGATTCAACTGACCGGGACCGAGGTCAAGGTGCTGCGTCTCGGCCGCGTCAGCATCGCCGAGGCCTACGCCGGCGAGATGCACGGCGAGCTTTATCTCTTCAACGCGCATTTCCCGGAATACCCCTCCAGCCGGTTCAACCACGAGCCGAAGCGGCCGCGCAAACTGCTGGTCCACAAGCGCGAATTGCACAAGATGGTGGGCGCGGTGACGCGCGACGGCATGACGCTGGTGCCGCTCGCGCTCTACTTCAACAAACAAGGCCGGGCCAAGCTGGAACTCGCCGTCGCCAAGGGCAAGCAGAAGGCCGACAAGCGCGCCGCCATCAAGGACCGCGAATGGAAACGCGACCAGGCCCGACTAATGCGCGAGAAGGGGTAGAAGACGGCGACAAAACGATATAATATTGGTCGTCGACCAGAAAATACCGTCATTCCGGCACGCTTCGGCAAGAGGAATCGCATGGGACAGTTCGATCGCATCACCCAGCAGCCGGGCATGATGGGCGGCAAGGCATGCATCCGCGGCATGCGGATCACGGTCGGCATGATCGTCGGCATGATCGGTGCCGGCCGCGGCGTCGATGAAATCCTCGCCGACTATCCTTACCTTGAACGCGAAGATATCATGCAGGCGCTGCGCTATGCCGCGTGGCGGGCCGAAGAACGTGAAGTCGCGCTGACCGGCGCATGAAGCTGCTGGTCGATATGAACCTTTCCCCGCGCTGGGTGAGCTTGGCCGCCGAGGCCGGCATCGAGGCGACGCATTGGTCGGCGGTCGGCGCGGCCAATGCCCCGGACGCGGAAATCATGGCCTTCGCGCGCGCCAATGGCTACGTGGTGCTTACGCACGACCTGGATTTCAGCGCCATCCTCGCGGTCACGCAGGGCGGCAAGCCTAGCGTGGTTCAGATTCGCTCCGACGACATTAGCCCGGACGCAATCGGCAAGCCGGTGATCGATGCCTTGCGCCAGTTAGCCGCCATCCTCGATGAAGGCGCGTTGCTGACGATCGATCCGAATCGCACGCGTGTGCGAATTCTCCCTTTGCCGCCGAGAGGCGGCTCGAACGGATAATTGGGCGTCACGCGCGACCA
>CAYIQU010000140.1:0-5102 GCA_964365645.1 uncultured Hyphomicrobiales bacterium
AGCCCAACCCGCCCAGGATGAAGTTCATGGCCGCGCGGAAGTCCCACCGTTCCTGGCGCTTGCCGGCGAGCGGATTCTCGCGATCGCGCAGGCGGTCGTCGTCTTGGTCGCGGGCCGCGCCCTCGCAGCCGGGAATCGCCGGGGTTTCGTAGAGATAGCGGATCATCGGCCGGGTGCCGAGGTCCTCGTTCAGGCCGAAGCTCTTGTGGTCGCGGACCAGGGCGGAAATCGTACTGGTCGGGTCGTTGAAGTCGCCGAAACGAAGCGCCTGGGTGATGCACGACGCGGCGCAGGCGGGCGTGGCGGAAAGATCGACGCCCGGCGTTGCGCCCTTAGCGCGGGCGTCGTCGACGCGTTCGACGCAGAACGTGCATTTCTGCACGACGCCCAGGCGTTCGGGATGCGCCACGGCGCGTTCCTGGATCGAGTCGCGGTCGTGGAAATAAAGCGCGCGATCGTTGACCAGATGCCGCGCCTGATAGGGGCAGGCGACGGCGCAACTAGCGCAACCGATGCAGACGTCGTAATCGACGGCGACGATGCCGTCCGGGCGGCGATAGGTCGCGCCGGTCGGGCACACCGGCACGCACGGCGGGTTGTCGCAGTGCTGGCAGCCGGTGACCAGGAACAGGCGCTCGACGTCGGGAAAGGTTCCCAACTCCACGTCCAGCACCTGGCGCCACTGGACGCCGGGCGGCGTGTCGTTGGCGTGCTTGCAGGCGATGGTGCAGGTCTGGCAGCCGATGCAGCGGTTGAGGTCGACCACCATGCCCCAGCGCGGGACGCGGCTTTCGGGCGCGGCGAGAGGGGACATCAGGACGCGCCCTCCGCGCCGTCGTCCTTGACCAGCTTGACGCGCACCACGTCGGCGCCGCTGCCGGTGGCGTCGGTCAAGGACAGGGCCAAGGGCGTCAGCGCGTTCAGGCTGGCGCGATGGAATTCCTTGGCGAACGGGGTCGCCCAATGGTCGAACTGGCCGATCATCACGACGGTGTCGGGTCGGATGCCCTCGCGCAGGACGGCGCGGCCGCGGGTGGCGCCGGCGACCGATTCGACCCGGACCGGATCGCCGTCGGCGATCCCTAAGCGCCGCGCGGTGGCGCGGTTGACGATCACGCCCTTGTGGCCGGCGACGTTGAGCGCGACCTCGTTGATCATGGGGATGCCGACGTTGGCGCCCCACGAATACTGCATGCTGCGCGCGGTCAGGCCCCACAGCGGAAACTCCGCCGGGTCGCGTCCGACCTCGCGGGCGTAATTGATGTAGATGTCGGGGAAGGCGTGATAGTGGGGCAGGGCCTCGTATTCCTGCAACTGCTTGTCCCACCAGGAGACGCCGATTTCGTGCAGGCGGTCGGCCAACTGCGCGCCGTGGCGCTTCAAGCGTTCCTGGTAGGGCATCTCGAAACGCAGGCCCAGTTCCTTCAGGCGCGGATAGAGATACCAGTCGATCTCGGGGAACGGGCGCAGCATGAAGCCGTGTTCGCGGAACCAGTCGAGGCCGTGGACTTCCTCGCCGTCGGACAGGGCGTGGCTCGCCGCCCGCGCGACGCTTTCCCAGATGGCTTCGGGTTCGTGGTGCCGGACCGGATCGAGGTTGTAGTCGTAACCCTCATCCTTGAGCTTGATCCCGGCCGCGCCGCGATTGATGGCGGCGTTGTATTTTTCCAGCAGTCCCAGGCGCTCGGCCAGGTCGGTCGCGATCGCGGTCATGTCGCGGCAATCGACCGGCGACGCGGCCACGGGCTGGCGCACCGCCCAGCCGTGATGGGTCCAGAACTGCTCGATGAACTTGGTCCCGCCGATCTGCATCAGTTGCAGGCTTTCCAGGTCCGTCGCCTCGGGCAGCAGGATGTCCGCCATGTGGTTGGTTTCGTCGAGGGTGTAGGCGAACGCGACGACGAACGGGAACTCGGCCACGCGCTTGGCGACCTCGACGACGTCCCATGACGAAATGGCGGGGTTGGTGCGATAGACGAACCACAGCGCGGGCAGGGTCTGCTGGGGCCAATGATCCGGCGGCGTGCGCTGGAACAGCCACGGCAGGTGCGCGGGACCCAGCGCCGCCGACCACGGCGAATGGCCGGCGAGCGGCACCAGCGTGCGGTAGGCGTTGCGGATGTCGGGTTTGGCCATCCAACCCTGGCGGGACGTTTCGTTGAACGGATAGGCCATGAATCCGTCCGGATCGGGCAGAACCGACTTGAGGCGGTGGCTGGCGGGGCGGTTGATCTTGACGTTGGTGCCGAGCAGGCCGCCCGGCACTTCCAGCGCGCCGACCAGGCAGGCCAGGATGGTGCGCGCCCACACGGCCTGATAGCCGCCCCAGCCGTTGTTGACCGTCTTGCCCAGCACGACGGCGACCGGGCGATAGGGCAGGCGGCGGCCCTCGATCTCGACGGTCTCGCCGAGACAAGCGTGCGCGACGTATTCGTCGGCGATGCGCCGGATGGTTTCGGCCGGAATCTCGCATTCGCCGGCGGCCCATTCGGGGCTGTAACGGGCGATGTGATCGCGCAGGCGTTGGAACGCAGGGCTCGCCTCGGCGGTTTCGTGGGTCCAGACGTGCTCGTCGGGGCCGATTTCGATGCCGCCGGCGCGGAACGTTCCTTCCAGCGCGGGCGAGCGGATGTCGGCGTCGAAGGGTTTGTTCGCGCCGTCGGCACGATCGTGGATCAGCGGCTTTTTCGTCGCGGGATCGCGCAGGAAATAGCCGTTGGGGCCGACCAGATAGGGTGCGTTGGTGTCGTTGGCGAGGAACGGCACGTCGCAGGTCGTCTTCCAGTCGCGCTCGACCATGATGCGGTGGATCAAGGCGTACAGGAACGCGGCATCGGTCTTGGGGCGGATCGGGACCCATTCGCCCGCCGTCGCGGCGGTGATGGACAGGTGCGGCTCGACCTGCACGCGCTTGAGGCCGCGCGCGCGGGCGTCGGCATGGCGCCACACGCCGGCGACGCCGCTGGAGGCATCGGTGTTGGCGCCGCATGAAATCACGTAGCGGCAGCGCGGTGTGTCCGGCGAGACGATGAAGGCACGGTGCCACAACTCGCCGTACAGATGTTCCGAGTGATAGCATTTGACGCCCTGGCCCGAGCCGTAGCCCATGTCGACGGGTCCCCAGGCCGACAGGAGCGCGGGGAACGTGCCCATGTACTGGGTCGGCGTGCCGCCGCCGCCGAAGCTGGCGGCAACCCGCGGGTAGCCCTGTTCATCGAGCACGCCCTTGGCGCGGATCTCGGCGAGTTTCCGCGTGACGGCGTCGAGGGCCTCGTCCCACGAAATCGGCGTGAAACCGGGATCGTGCTCGCGCCCTTTCAGCGGGTTGGTCCGCTTCATGGGGCCGGCGACGCGGTTCGGGTTGTAGGTTTTCTGGATCAGGCCGTAGGCCTTGACGCAAATTCGTCCGCCGCCGGGATGTTCGCTGCGGATATCGAAGTTCGGCGCCACGCGCAGCGCGACGTCGTTTTCGACCTCCACCTTCAGCAGGTCGGGTCCCGCCACGCATTGGTAGCAGTAGACGGGAACCGTGCGGGCGGAGGAACTGCTCATGGCATATTCAGGGGGGCGTTCAGGGCGGCGGCGCGGCTTTCGCGCGCTTGGCCGCCAGGCGCTCCTTGGTCTTGGCGACCGCGGCGATGAAGCGAACGTGCCGCCCGCGCGCGATCTCCTCGACCGGATCGCGGCCGGAAACGTCGAGCGTGACCAGCCGGCCCTTGACCTCGGCGATGGTGACGGTGATGTCCACGGCCATGCCGAGAAGGGTGGGCGCCAGGTGGTCGACCTCGACGCGGGTTCCGACGGAATCCTCGCCGGGGTCGAGATGTTCGAGCAGAAGATCGCGGCAGGCGCTTTCGATGTCGAGAATCAGCGACGGCGTCGAATAGACGCGGGCATCCTCGCCCATGAATCCGATGGTCCGGTCGCGATCGATCGTGAAGCGGCGCGTCGTGCCGACGCCGGGGGTCAGGCTGGGTTTCATCGGGACTGGATCTCCGTGCCGGGTTGGGGTTCGACGCCCGCTAGCCGGGAGGGGCGGCGTCGCGCAGCTTGAAGCGTTGGATTTTTCCGGTGGCGGTCTTGGGCAGTTCCTTGGCGAAATTGACCCAGCGCGGGTATTTGTACGGGGCGAGGCCGTCCTTGCAGAGCTTCTGCAGATCGGCGGCCAGGACATCGCCCGCGTCGGCGGGATTCTTGGGCACGACGTAGGCCATGGGCTTGATCAGGCCGTCCTTGTCCACGTGGCCGACGACGGCGGCCTCGAGCACGCCCGGATGCTCGATCAGCTTGGATTCGATCTCGAAGGGCGAACACCAGATGCCGCCGACCTTCAGCATGTCGTCGTTGCGGCCGCAGTAGATGTAATAGCCGTCGGCGTCCTGGATATAGGTATCCCCGGTGTTCAGCCATTCGCCCACCATCGTGCCGGCGGTTCTTTCGGGATTGTTCCAGTAACAGCGGGCGGTGGACCCGCCGGAAATCATCAACTGGCCGGATTGGCCCGGCTTGGCGTCCCGGCCGTGTTCGTCGACGATGCGCGCCCGATAACCCGGCACCGGAACGCCGCTCGATCCCGGCTTGATGTTGCCCTCGACGTTGGAGATGAACATGTGCAGCGCCTCGGTCGAGCCGATGCCGTCGATGATGACCAGGCCGGTGCGCTCTTTCCAGCGGCGGAAGATATCGGCGGGCAGGGCCTCGCCGGCGGACACGCACAGGCGCAGCGAGGACAGGTCCGGCGTGACTTTCTCAAGCGCCTGAAGCTGGGCGGCGTACAGGGTCGGAACGCCGAAATACAGCGTCGGACGGAAGGACTCGATCATATCCAGGGTGCTCTGCGGCGTCGGCCGCGCATCCAGCAGCACGGCGGTTCCGCCGACCCACAGGGGGAACGTCATCGCGTTGCCCAGGCCGTAGGCGAAAAACAGTTTCGCGGCGGAGAAAAACGTATCGCTTTCCCTGATCCCCAAGGCGCCGACGCCGAAGTGCTGGCTGGTGACGCCCATGCCGCGATGGCGGTGGATGGTGCCCTTCGGCCGGCCGGTCGCGCCCGACGAGTACAGCCAGAAGCAATCGTCCTCGGCCCGCGTCGGAGTCGGGGG
>CAYIQU010000140.1:5112-5355 GCA_964365645.1 uncultured Hyphomicrobiales bacterium
TTTTTGGATTTCGGCGTCGAGCGCCCCGTCGCCGCCTTCGGTCTTGAGAACGATCTTCGGCCCCCGCGGCACGGCGGCCAGGGCGGGTTCCACCTCGGCGGCGAATTCGGGCGAATAGACAAGGCCCGCCGCGCCCGAGTCGGTGATCGTGTATTCGTAATACTGGTGGCGCAGCAGCGTGTTCAGCGGCACGGGGACGATGCCCGCCTTGATCGCGCCCCAGAACAGATGGAAAAAGGCCGG
>CAYIQU010000141.1:0-5347 GCA_964365645.1 uncultured Hyphomicrobiales bacterium
TGGGCGTTGCGCTCGTTGGGCACGCCGTGGGTCGCCCAGCGGGTGTGGCCGATGCCGATGCGGCCGGGCAGAGGGTTCGCGGCCAGCGCTCGTTCCAGGTTGGCGAGCTTGCCCTCGGCGCGGCGGCGCTCGATCCGGCCGTCGACGACGGTGGCGACGCCGGCCGAGTCGTAGCCGCGGTATTCGAGCCGCCGCAAGCCCTCGACCAGGCGAGGCGCGGCGTCTTCCTTGCCGACGATGCCGACGATGCCGCACATGGATTAACGACCCTTCTTCTTTTTCTTTTTGCCCTTGATCGCCCGCTGTCGGGTCGCCCAGCCCTTGAATTCGCGTTGCTCGGATCGGGTCAGCGCGAGCGAGTCCGGGGCCACGTCGCGGGCAATGGCGCTGCCGGCGCCGACGATCGCGCCGGCGCCGATGCGGACCGGGGCGATCAGCGCCGCGTTCGAGCCGATGAAGGCGCCCGCGCCGATCTCGGTGCGGTGCTTGGCGAAGCCGTCGTAGTTGCAGGTGATGGTGCCGGCGCCGATGTTGGCTTTGACCCCGACGCGGGCGTCGCCGAGGTAGGCCAGATGGTTGGCCTTGGCGCCCGCGCCCAACTCGGCGTTCTTGATTTCGACGAAATTGCCGACGTGCGCGCCCCGGCCGATGCGCGCGCCGGGGCGCAGCCGGGCGAAGGGCCCGACGACGGCGCCCTTGGCGATGGTCGCGCCCTCGATGTGGCAGAAGCCGCGAATCTCGACGTCGTCGCCGACGACGACGCCGGGGCCGAAGACGACGTTGGGGCCGACGGTGACGTCGCGGCCGAGCCGGGTGTCGAAACTGAACCAGACCGTGTCCGGATCGACGAGCGTCGCGCCGCCGTCCATGGCCCGGGCGCGCAAGGCATCTTGGACCGCGCGTTCGGCTTGAGCCAGTTCGGCGCGCGCGTTGACGCCCATGACCTCGGCCTCGGCGGCCTCGACCACGGCGCAGGTCCGGCCGAGCGCCCGGGCGATGGCGACGGCGTCGGTCAGGTAGTATTCCTTCTTGGCGTTGTCGGACCGGATGCGACCGAGCAGGGCGAACAGCGCCCCGCCGTCGAAGGCCATGGCGCCGGCGTTGCACAGATCGACCGCGCGCTCGGTGGGCGTGGCGTCGCGGGTCTCGACGATCCGCTCCAACGTTCCGTCGGAGCCGACGATCAGGCGGCCGTAGGCGCGCGCGTCGGCGGCGCGGAACCCGAGCACGACGACGGCGGGTCTTACTGCCGCGCGCAACGCCTTGAGCATCGCCTTCAAGGTCTCGGCGCGGACCAGGGGCGTGTCGGCGAAGACGACCAGCACGTCGCCCTCGAATCCGGCCAGCGCCTTCTTCGCCGCCAGGACCGCGTGCCCGGTGCCCCGCCGGTCGCGCTGGATCGCGACCGCGTGCGGGCCGACGGCGCGGGCGAGCGCCTCCATGCCGGGGCCGATCACGACCACCGAACGCTCGGGGCGAAGCGCGGCCAGCGTTCCCAGCACGTGCTGGATCATCGGCCGGCCGGCCAGCGCGTGCAGCGCCTTGGGCCGGGCCGACTTCATGCGCGTGCCCAATCCGGCGGCGAGAATGACGACGGCTGTTTTTCGCTTGGTCATCGAGGAAAATGTCGCTTAATAAAAGGATCCGCTCGGTTGGTGGGGGCGGAAAGGTGCCACAGGCTCCCGAATCCCGCCAAGTCAAACATTGTTTCCAATTCTTTCAATGATCTACCACACTTTTCCGGGTCTCAAAGCGGTTCTGTTCGATTTGGACGGAACCCTGATCGACAGCGCCCCGGATTTGGCGGCGGCCTTGAACCGTCTGCTCGCCCGCGAGGGCTGCCGGCCCGTCACCCTGGACCAGGTCAAGATGATGATCGGCGACGGCGTTCCCAAGCTGGTCGAGCGGGGCTTCGCCGCCGCCGGCCGCGCCCTGACGCCGGCCGAGATCGACCGGCTGGCCGGGCGGTTCATTCCCGATTACGAAGCCAACGCCGCCGTCGAGACCCGCCCCTTTCCCGGCACGCTGGAGATGCTGGCCGAACTCAGCGGGGCCGGATTGACGCTCGGCATCTGCACCAACAAGCCCGAGGCGGCGACCCGCGAAATCCTGGCCGCCTTCGCCCTTCAGTCCTTCTTCGCCGCGGTGGTGGGCGGCGATACGGTGCCCGGCGCGCGCAAGCCCAGCCCCGAGCCGATGCGCGCCCTGCTCGCCCGGCTCGGCGCCGATCCGGCCTCGGCCCTGATGGTCGGCGACAGCCCCAACGACGTCGCCGCCGCCCGCGCCGTCTCAATTCCCGTCATCGCCGTGCGGTTCGGCTATACCCGCGTGCCGCCGGACCAGTTGGGCGCCGACCGGTTGATCGGTCATTTCGGCGAGTTGCCCCGCGCCTTGGCCGAGACCTGGGCCGAAGCCCGGACCGGACACCGCCGCTAGCTGTGAGTTTTCAATAGGTTGCCGGGGCCTAAAGCTCCACCCCCGATCTCGGGAATTAAGGCACCGATGAAACCAATCGAAACATTTCGCCTCGTCTTTTATATGTCCTTTTCGTAGTATAATTTAACGCAGGCGCCCCAAGAATGGCGGCGTTACGAAACATCGACAACAAGGGTTGGTAGCCGCTGCCTCGGTCGGGGCAACGGGATCGGGTTGTTATGAGCCATTCATCCGCAATGGATCGGCGCGCCGAGGCCGAAGCCCTTCAGGCGCTGGCACGGGATGAAACCCGCCAGAGCCGCTCCGAGCTTGCGCGCAGCGTCGCCGGCTTGTTCGAGCGCGCCGAGATGAATCTCGGCGCCGGCGAGCGCAGGATCGCCTTCGACATCCTGGAAAAACTGATTCTCGACGTCGAGATCGCGATCCGGCGGGACATCGCCGCCACGCTGGCCGATCAGCCGGATGCGCCGCGCGATTTGATCCTCGCGCTGGCCAACGATGAAATCGGCGTCGCCTTCCCGGTTCTGGTCAAGTCGGGCGTCCTCGACGATACCGACCTCATCACCATCATTCGCGCCCGCAGCGTCGATCACTGGACGGCCATCGCCGGCCGGCCGGCGTTGAGCGCGCCCGTCTCCGCCACGCTCGCCGCCACCAACAGCGAACAGACGATCGTCGCCCTGCTGCGCAACAAGACCGCGTCGATCGCGCCCAAGACCATCGAACACCTGGTCGAGCGTTCGCACGAGATCGAGTCGTACCGGGCGCCGTTGCTCGATCGCGACGACCTCGGCCCCGATCTGGCGCTGCGCATGTTCTTCTGGGTCTCGACGGTGCTGCGCGACCACATCGTCGACAAGTTCAAGATCGACGGAAAGATCGTCGAGGATCTGGTCGGCCAGGTGGTGATGAACGAAGTAAAACGCGTCGCGGAAGACAAGCGGTCGCATTTCGAGGTCTCGACCGAACTCAAGACGCTCATGAAGCGGGAAGGATGCCTGACCGCCGACATGCTGATGGTCGCCCTGCGCGAGGGCGAGGTGCCGATCTTCGTCGCCATGTTCGCGCGCATGACCACGCTGGGCGAACATCTGGTCGGGCGGATGCTGTTCGAGCAGGACGGCAAGGGCCTCGCCATCGCCTGCCGGAGCGCGGGCGTCGGCCGGATCGCCTTCACCAGTATTTTCGCGCTCGCCCAAAAAATGCGCGCCGCCGACACCAGCGTCATCCATCGCCACCTGCCGACGATTCTCGCGTTCTATGA
The DNA here is from genome assembly GCA_964365645.1 of uncultured Hyphomicrobiales bacterium. Taxonomy (GTDB): domain Bacteria; phylum Pseudomonadota; class Alphaproteobacteria; order Rhodospirillales; family 2-12-FULL-67-15; genus 2-12-FULL-67-15. The sequence continues at coordinate 3,701 of CAYIQU010000141.1, forward strand.
ATCCTTCCCGCGCGAGGCGGCCGACGAGGTTCTCGGCCACTGGCGGAAGGGTTCGGACTACGCCGGCGCGATTCGCACCGTCGAGTACCGGCTGCGCCGGCACGGCCATTAACCTTGTCCGGCTTCGGCGGCCGACGTCACGGGACAATAGGCCATTGATTCCAGCCGATTAGGTTATGGTTAAAATCTCAAAGATATTTGATTGATCCTACCCGCCGCCCGACTGGCCTTCAGCCGCGTTCCCGGTGCAAAGTAACCCCGTATGCGGGCGGCCGTCGCGAGGCGACGCGCCGGGTATTGGAATCAGCGGGGCGGCGCCGTCGCAAGAACGACGGCGGCGCGGATTGTCGTGAGTTCATCGTTCGCGATCGACATGCAGACCGAGGCCGCCACGCTCCAGGCGTTGGCGAAGGACGAGTCGCGAAAAAGCCGTTCCGAACTCGCCCGCAGCGTCGTCCGCATGTTCGGACGGCCCGAGTTGTTCCTCGGCATTCGCGAGCGCGCCATCGCCTACGACATCTTGACCAAGCTGATTCTTGGAATCGACCCCGCCGTCCGGCGGGACATCGCCGCCGCCGTCACCGTGCAGCGCGACGCGCCGCGCGGCCTGGTCCGCACGCTGGCCCTCGACGAGATCGACGTCGCCTTTCCGATCCTCGCCCAGTCCCCGGCGCTGGCCGAAGCCGACATGATCGAGGTGATCCGGTCCCGGACCATCGAGCATCAACTGGCGATCGTCGACCGCCCCTTCCTGGCCGAGTCGGTGTCCGCGGCGCTGGCCGCGACCGACGACGAGGAAGTGGTCGTCGCCCTGCTGCGCAACAAGACCGCGACTATTTCCGCCGCGACCATGGGGCTTTTGGTCGATCGCTCGCGCCAGATCGTTTCCTACCGCGTGCCGATTCTCGATCGCGACGATCTCGACTCCGCCCTCGCGACGCGGATGTTCTTCTGGGTGCCGACGGCCTTGTGCGAACGGATCATCGCGAAGTTCGACATCGATCCCAAGACGGTCGACGAGATGATCAATCAGCTGGTGACCATCGAGGTCCAGCGCGTCGCCGAGGCGAAGCGATCCCGCGAGGATATCGCGGCCGAGCTGCGAACGCTCATGCAGCGCGAAGGCCGCTTGACGGCCGACATGCTGATCGCCGTCCTGCGCGAGGGCGAGGTTCCCATGTTCACGTCCATGTTCGCCAAGATGGTCGGGCTCAACGAGCAGATGATCGGGCGGCTGCTGTTCGAGCACGACGGCCGGGGCCTAGCGGTCGCCTGCCGGAGCGTGGATATCGGCCGGATCGGCTTCATCAGCATCTTCGCGCTGGCCCAGAAGATGCGCGCCGAAAGCGACGACGCCATCTACCGCCGGCTGCCCGCGGCGCTCGACTTCTACGACCTCTTTACCCGCCCGGCGGCGAACGAGGTGCTGGAGCGCTGGCGGCGGGGCGGCGATTACGCCGGCGCGATCCGCACCATCGAATACAACCTGCGCCAACGGCGCGACTGACCGGCGGGACACCCCAGCCCGCGCGCGGCCGTTTCTTGACACCCTCGGGGGCCGCCCCTTATATGGTCGCGCCCTAGGCGGAAATGGGCGCGTAGCTCAGCGGGAGAGCACTCCCTTCACACGGGAGGGGTCACAGGTTC
>CAYIQU010000142.1:0-5330 GCA_964365645.1 uncultured Hyphomicrobiales bacterium
CGTTGCCGATGTCGATCTGGCCGCAGGCGATGTCGTACCTGCGCCCGTCCAGCGAGGTCGACTTGGTCAGTCCGGTGATGGCGTGCTTGGTCGCGGTATAGGGCGCGGTGTTGGGCCTGGGCGCGTGGGCCGAGATCGAGCCGTTGTTGACGATCCGCCCGCCGCGCGGGGCTTGGTCCTTCATGATCCGGAACGCCTCCTGGGTGCACAGGAAGGCGCCGGTGAGGTTGACGTCGACGACCGTTTTCCACTGCTCGTAGCTGAGGTCTTCCAAGGGAATCGCCGGCGCGCCGCTTCCTGCGTTGTTGAACAGGAAATCGAGCCGGCCGAAAGCATCTTTCGCTTTGGCGAACAGCGCCTTGACCGAAGCCGGATCGCCGATGTCCGTGGGCACGGCGAGCGCCCGTCCGCCGCTCTTCGCGATTTCGGCCGCGGTTGCGTCCAGTGGTTCACGGCGCCGGCCGGCGAGGACGACGGCAAACCCGTCCTTGGCCAACGCGAGCGAAACCGCCTTGCCGATGCCGGTGCCCGCGCCGGTGACCAGCGCGACCTTGTTCGATATCGTCATGAGATCGCCTCGTCGTGGGTGCGCGCGGGTTTCAGCCGCGCAGGCGGCGCGCGAACGACCAGGCGAGCGGCATGACCGCGCCGCCCAGCGCGATCTTGAACGCGGAAGCCGCCAGGAACGGCGTCAGGCCGACCGCGACCGCCTTGGCCGGCCCGACCAGAACGGCGAGCCACGCCAGGCCGCCCGTGAAAATGACGGCGGTCGCCAGTGCGTTTACCGCCGTGGCCTTCAGGAACGAGCGATCCCATCCCCGCTCGGCCATCCAGCCGGCAAGTCCGGCGGCGACGAGGAAGCCGGCAAGATAGCCCCCGGTCGGCCCCATCATGTACGCCAGCCCAATGCCCTTTTCCGGCGTGCCGGCGAACACCGGCAGGCCCACGGCGCCTTCGAGCAGGTAAAGCGCCACCGTCGCGGCGCCGAGCCGGGCGCCGAAGGCCATCGCCAGCACGATCACGGCAAAGGTCTGCATGGTCATGGGCACGGGCCAGAAAGGCACCTGGATCTTGGCCGAAAGGGCGAGCAGCGCCGATCCGGCGAGGGCCAGACCGACGTTCCGCACGGAACGGGAAACGGAGGTCGTTCCCGGAAGAATGGAAACCAAGGTGGAAGTCCGTGCGGGCGAAGCCTGCGATGTCATGGCGTCTTGTCTCCTTATCGGCCGGGGTAGGGGCATCCCGTTCGCTCAAGGGGCCACTATATACGCAATTTCCGATTTTTCTATCCTGGGATCGACCCCTCCTCGGGTAGGAATTGTGCTTGGCAACCGGACCGGATACCCTCGCTTTTCGGGCTGGAAACGTCCCTCGACAGAGAGGAAAATCGGCCGCGATCCAGGGGAGGAAAAACATCATGACGTTCGTTCGCTCGTTCGTTGGCGCCGGGGCTCGGGCCGCGTTGCTCGGATTCACGGCCATGGCGATTGCCGGGGCCGGGACGCCGGTTCAGGCGCAACAGGCTTTCGATCAGCTTTACGTCATGGCTCCGGCCGCCCCCGGCGGCGGCTGGGACGGCACCGCGCGGGCCATGCAGGAAGCGATGCAAGCGGCGGGCATCGCGCGAGCCGTGCAGGTCGAAAACGTCACCGGCGCGGGCGGCACCATCGGGCTGGCCCAGTTCGTCAAGAAAAAAGGCGATGGCAAGGCGCTGATGGCGACCGGCCTGGTCATGACCGGCGCCATCGTCACCAACAAGTCGCCGGTCAACCTTTCGCACGTGACCCCGATCGCGCGGCTGACCCAGGAATGGCAGTCGATCGCGGTTCTGAAAAATTCCGACATCAAGACCATCCAGGACCTCACCCAGCGGCTGAAGACGAATCCGGGCGCGATCTCGTGGGGCGGCGGCTCGGCCGGCGGCGCGGACCAGATGACGGCGGGGCTGTTCGCCAAGGCGGTCGGCGCCGATCCGGCCAAGGTCAACTACGTCGCCCATTCGGGCGGCGGCCAGGCCATGGCGACCATCCTGGGCGGCCATGTGACGCTGGGTGTCAACAGCGCGTCCGAGTTTCTCGATCAGGTCGCGGCCGGGCAATTGCGCTATCTGGCCGTTTCCAGCGACAAGCGGATTCCCGGAATCGACGCGCCGACGTTCAAGGAAGCCGGGATCGATCTCGTCTTTTCCAACTGGCGCGGCGTCGTCGCGCCGCCGGGCATTTCGGCGGCCGAACGCAAGGCGCTCGCCGCCGCGGTCGAGCGCATGGTCAAGTCCGCGCAATGGCGGGACATCCTCAAGAAACGGGGCTGGATCGACGCCTACATGCCGACGGACCAATTCGAGGCTTTCCTCAAAAACGAAGACGCCCGCGTCAACGAGACGCTGCGCGCCATCGGACTTGTTCGCTGATTTCATTCCGATCGTCAGACGGGCGCGCGGGACATGAGCGACTCATCGGCGGCCGGCGGTCTTGCCGCCGGCGTTTGGGACGTGGTTGTCGTCGGCGCCGGCAACGCCGCGCTGTGCGCGGCCCTGTCGGCGCGCGAAACCGCCCCGCGCGTCCTGGTTCTCGAGCGCGCGCCCAAGGAAGAACGCGGGGGTAATTCCACCTTCACCGCCGGCGCGATCCGCTTCGTCTACAACGGCGTCGAGGACCTGAAGAAACTGATGCCCGATCTCTCGGCCGACGAGATCGCCCGCACCGACTTCGGCACCTACACCGCCGATCAGTTTTTCGACGACATGGGCCGGATCACCGAATACCGCACCGACCCCGACTTGTGCGAGCTTCTGGTGACGCGCAGTTTCGACACCATGCTGTGGATGCGGGGCAAAGGGATTCGTTTTCAGCCGATCTACGGCCGCCAGGCGTTCAAGGTGGACGGCCGCTTCAAGTTTTGGGGCGGATTGACCGTCGAATCCTGGGGCGGCGGCCCCGGCCTGGTCGAGGGCCTGACGGCGGCCTGCGCCAAGAACGGCATCGAGATCGCCTACGAAGCCCGCGCGCTTTCGCTGATCGCCGACGACGACGGCGTCAAGGGGGTGCGGGCGCGCGTCGGCGGCAAATCGGCGGACATCAAGGCCCGCGCGGTCATTCTCGCCGCCGGCGGGTTCGAGGCCAACGCCGAGTGGCGGACCCGTTACTTGGGACCGAATTGGGATTTGTGCCGGGTGCGCGGCAGCCGCTTCAACACCGGCGACGGCATCCGCATGGCCCTCGACATCGGCGCGATGCCGTGGGGCAACTGGTCGGGCTGCCATGCCGTCGGGTGGGATTTGAACGCGCCGCCCTTCGGCGATCTCGACGTTGGCGACGGATTCCAGAAGCACAGCTATCCCTTCGGCATCATGGTCAACGCCGAAGGCAGGCGCTTCGTCGACGAAGGCGCGGATTTCCGCAACTACACCTACGCCAAGTACGGCCGCGTCATCCTCAGCCAGCCGCAGCAATTCGCCTGGCAGATTTTCGACGGCAAGGTTCTGCATCTGCTGCGCGACGAATATCGGATCAAGCGCGTGACCAGGGTTCGCGCCGATACCCTGGAAGACCTGGTCGCCAAGCTCGAAGGCGTCAACGCCGAGGCGGCGCTCGCCGAAATCCGCGCCTACAACGCCGCAGTGATGACGGAAGCGCCGTTCAATCCCAACGTCAAGGACGGGCGTGGAACCCGGGGCCTTTCGGTTCCGAAAAGCAACTGGGCCAACGTGCTCGACCAGCCGCCGTTCGAGGCCTACGCCGTCACCTGCGGCATCACGTTCACCTTCGGCGGGATTCGGGTCGATACCGGCGCCAACGTCATCGACGTGGACGGCCGGCCGATTCCCGGCCTGTTCGCGGCGGGCGAAATGGTGGGCGGCATCTTCTACTTCAATTACCCGGGCGGCACCGGCCTGATGTCGGGCGCGGTCTTCGGGCGCATCGCCGGGGCGTCGGCGTCGGCGGCCGCGCGCGGGCCGAGGGAATCGCCATGATCGCCCGCCTGACGGCCCCGGAAACCCTGTTCGGATTCCTCATCGCCGCGCTGGGCGTTTTTTTACTGGCGACGGGACGCGATATTTTATCGCCCGTCGTCTGGGGGCCGGCATTGGCGCCCAAGATCGTCGCCTGGGGGCTGATCCTTTTGGGCGCGGCGACGGTTCTCGAGCGCTTGCGCGTTCCGGCCGCGATCGACGAAGCGGCTGACGAGGATTGGACCGGATTCGGCTGGACCCTGGGCGCCGTCGCGGCGTTCGCCGTGCTGGCCGAGGGGGTGGGGTTCCCGCTGGCGGCGGGACTCATGTTCGCGCTGGTCGCGCGCGGGTTCGGCTCAAGGCGCTGGGGCAAGGACCTGCTGATGGGCCTCGTGCTGGCGGGCGCGGTCTATGTCGTGTTCGCGCCCGGTCTCGGGATGCAACTGTCGTGGGGGGGGATGCTCGAATCCGCCCTCAAGGCACGCTAGGGCGATGGACGCGCTCGCCGGCCTCGCCCACGGCTTCGCGGTCGCGCTGACCCCGATCAATCTGGCGTGGTCGCTTCTGGGCGTGACGCTCGGCACCGTCATCGGCATCCTGCCGGGGATCGGTCCGGCGCTGACCATCGCCCTGCTGCTGCCGGTCACCTACAAGATGGACCCGACCGCGGCGTTCATCATTTTCGGCGGCATCTACTACGGGGCGATGTACGGCTGCTCGACTACGTCGATCCTGATCAACACGCCGGGCGAAACGGGGTCGATCGTCACCACCATCGACGGCAACCAGATGGCCAAGCGCGGGCGCGGCGCGGCGGCGCTGGCGACGTCGGCGATCGGATCGTTCGTCGCCGGGGTTATCGGGACATTGCTGCTGGCGGTGATGGCGCCGCAGGTGGTGAAGCTGGCCCTGCTGTTCGGGCCGGCGGAATATTTCGCGCTGATGTGCGTCGCCTTCGCCACCGTTTCCTGCATGTTGGGATCGTCGGTGCGGCGCGGGTTGGCGGCGCTGTTCTTGGGGCTCGGCATCGGATTGATCGGCATCGATCAGCAGACCGGCCAAGCGCGTTTCGCCTTCGGCATCCCTGAACTCTTCGACGGCGTCGGCGTGGTGGTGGTCGCGGTCGGCCTGTTCGCGGTGGGCGAGGCGCTTTATTACGCCTTCCGCCGCGACCTCAATAGCCAGGAGATCGTTCCGATCAAGGGCTCGCTGATGATGACCCGCGACGAGTGGCGCCGGTCCTGGAAGCTCCCGAGCTGCCCGTTGAGCTTGAGCCAGACCTCGTGGACGAGGGCCGTCGGCTGGAGCGTCTTCCCCGGCCGAACGCGGGCGAGCGCCATGTCGTGTAGCTCGGGGTAGAGCAGCTCGACCAGCGGTG
>CAYIQU010000143.1:0-5309 GCA_964365645.1 uncultured Hyphomicrobiales bacterium
CGCCGTAGCGGGTGAGATCGGCGCAGACCTTGGCGAGCTGGGCGCGGTCGCGCGCGAGCGCGGCCTCGGCCTGTTTCAGTTGCGCCGCGAACGGGCGCGCGTCGATGCGCAGCAAAAGATCGCCTTGGGCCACCGCCTGGCCCTCGCGGAAGTTGGCCTCGAACAGGTGCCCGTCGACGCGGGATTTGATCGCGACGGTGGCGCGGGCTTGGACCGTGCCGATGGTCGACAGGGTAACCGCCACGTCCGCGGTCTCGGCCTGGGCGACCAGGACCGGCGCCGGCGGCGGACCTTTTGGGGCGGACTTTTGAGTCGAACCGATATAGGCGGCGACAATTCCGCCCACGACAAGCGCGGCCGACAGCCCCGCGACCGTCAAGGCGCGCCGCGAGCCGGTTGTGGCCGTTATTTTCTGGCGGATGTCGAACAGGGTGGCGGATCCGGGCCGGTTGCTGAATACTGAAGCGATCCCGCCATATTAGCCGAAGCGCCGGAACTAGGAAGAGGCTCGCGGGACCGTGAGGGGGTAGGCGATGAACCTGAAGCAGCTGGAGACCCTTTACTGGATCGAGCGCCTGGGCAGCTTCACCGCGGCGGCCGAGCGGCTGGACGCGACCCAGTCGACCATTTCCGCCCGGATCCAGGAACTGGAAGCGTTTCTCGGCGTCACGCTGTTCGACCGGTCGCACCGGGTGCCCCGGCTGACGCCCAAGGGCAAGGAAATGGCGGTCTATGCGCGCCGGCTGATCGACATCGTCGGCGAAATGCGGGAACGGGCCGCGCCCGAATCCGGCATCTCCGGCCGGGTCCGGGTCGGCGCGTCGGAATTGGTGGCGCGCACCTGGCTGCCCCAATTCATGAAGACCCTTCAGGAGCGTCACCCCAACATCGTGCTTGAGCTCGAGATCGGCATTTCGGCCGACATCGGCGCACGGCTGCGAAGCGGCGATCTCGACGCCATCTTCGCCGTGTGGTTGCCGCGCAAGACCGGCGGCGGTTACGTTTCCCAGGCGCTCGGCACGGTCACGTTCGAATGGGTGGCAAGTCCGGCGCTCGGCGCTCCCACGCGGCCGTTGAAGCCGAAGGACATTGAGAAATGGCCGATCCTGACCCTCGGGCGTCATACGTTCCACCACACCTATATCGAAGAGTGGATGAAACTTCATGACGTTCATCCGCTACGCCTCGATATGTGCAATTCCACCTTGGTGTTGGCGAGTCTGGCCGCCGCCGGTCTTGGCGTCACGGCGCTGCCGACCGGCATCTATTCGGAATTGACCGCGGCCGGGCGCCTCGTTCGGCTTGACCTTTCCTCGCCGGTCATCGAACAGAGTTATTACGCCGTCCATGCCGCCGATCAGATCGACTCGGCGGTCAAGACGGTTTGCGCCATCGCCGTCGAGGTCTGCGACTTCGAGGGGGCGAGGGATAAAGCCGAGAAACGGAACCCCGGCAGGGCGGAAACCAAGGGGCGCCGTTAACCGGTTAACCGAATCTTTTCTTTTTTGTTGCGGGGGAATCGCCCCCGGCCTACTCTCGGCCCCACATAAAATATTAACAGGGACGTGGGGGCGTCATGGCTCGCCGCGAAAAGGCTCTGAGGACGGCGCTCCTGACCATCGTGACGCTCGGACTCGTCGCGGGCGCGACGGCGGTCGATGCCGCCGTGTGCCTTCGCCCCGGCGATGAAATGGCCGTCAACACCCGCGTGATGCAAAGCGAGATGATGGTCGCGGCCTTGGCCTGCGACCAGGCCGCCAGCTACAACGTCATGGTTCGCAAGTTCCAGCCTGAATTGACCGCGGGCGGCACCGCCTTGAAGCGGATATTTCGCAACGCCTACGGCGCCGGTTCCGAACACCATCTGGGCCGCTACGTGACCGTGCTGGCCAACGACGCCGCGCAGCGTAGCGCGACCGAGAAGGGCCGGTTCTGCACCATCACGGCGGGCATTTTCGATCGGGTCATGGGAATGGACGGCGTCGCGTTCCGCGCCTTCGTCGCCGGCCCCGAATTCGCCGGTCGCCACGGGCTTTCCGAATGCGGCGCGCGCGAGGCGGCGGAACGCTGATCCGTTCTGGCGAACGCGCTTAATCCTTTAAAGCAAAACGGCCGCACCGAAAGGTGCGGCCGTTTGTGTTTGAAAGCCGCGCGGCGGTTACTGGAAGACAACCTCGACGCGCCGGTTCTGCGGCTCGCGCACCCCGTCCGCGGTCGGAACCAGGGGCTCGCGTTCGCCCTTGGCGACGACGGCAATGTCTTTTTCGGCGATGCCGAGGCGTTGCAGTTCCGCCTTCACCGCGACGGCCCGGCGCATGGACAATTTCATGTTGTAGGCGTCGGGGCCGGAGCGGTCGGCATGTCCGGTCGCCTGGATGCGGGCGATGCCGCCTTTTTTCGCGTCCTCGGCGGCGGTGGCGATGATTTTCTTCGCTTCCGCCGTCAAGTCGGCCTTGTCCCAATCGAAGAAGACGAGGTAGTTGCGCGGCGCCGGTCGCGCCGCCGGGGCCGGAGTGGGCGCGGCCGCGGGCGTCGCCGCCGCCTTGGGCGCCGGTTTCGGCGCGCCGAAGTGATAGCGCAGGCCGACCATCACCGTGTGGTTGTCGTAATCGGCGTCCACCGACGTTCCGGCGGCGGTGGCGAGATTGAGTCCCGACGTCGCGAAATAGCGGTAATCGACAAACGCCTGGGCGGACTCGTTCAGGCGATAGCCGACGCCGGCGATGCCTTGGTAGGCGAGCGTCGTGTCGGAATCGTCGATCCGGGACGAGCCGATCGGGCGGACATCCAGCGATACCCTGGCCGCGCCCAGGCCGGCGCCGACGTAAGGCGTGAACGGCGTGCCGGTCTTGAAGTCGTAAAGGACGTTGACCATGCCGCTCCAGGCCGTGACGTCGCCGGTGCCGGCGGTCGTGCCAGAAAGGGAATCGAGGTCGTTGCCGCGCCGGCCGAGTTCGATTTCCGAACGGACGCCGTTGCCGTAGGCATGGCCCGCCGTTAACGCGCCGGCCCAACCGGTGTCGAAGTCGGCGCCGACGTTGATGCCGGTGCCGGTGATGTCGGAATCGCGGGTCCAGTTGGCGCCGACGGCGGCGCCGACGTAGAACCCCTTGCTCGGATCGTTGTCGGCGGCGTCGGCGGCAAAGGACGCCGCGAAGGGAACAAGGCCGACGAGGAGAGCGGAAAGGAAGTTCTTGCTGTTCATGGGGACGGGGTCCATGGGTTGCCGGGCGGGCGCGAATCGATTCTGCGGCTATAAATATAACGTTTCGGTAAAGAATCCAGATTTATCCGGAAAAACCGCGCTTTTTCAGGGTGGGATAGGTTCTCCAAGGTCCCGTTGCCGGGGGGCAGGCGCGCGATTATGGTGCCGACGTTCGGCATACGGCCCCCGGGGGGCGGAATTCGGCTTTCGGCGGGTGGGTAGGGTGAGCAACCGGTTTTTCGCAACAAGGCGGCTGACGGCCGTTTCGTCGGCGCTGACGGCCTTGGCGCTGGCCGCGCCGATCCCGGCGTGGGCCGAGGCAACCGAAGTCCGCATCGCCGAGCAGCACGGGCTCGCCTACCTTCCGGTTCACGTCGTCCTCGCGCACCAGTCGATCGAGGCGCGCGCGCGCGCCGCCGGCCTGGGCAAGATCAAGGTGACGGTCGAGCGTTTCGGCGGCGGCGTTCCGGTCAATCAAGCCGTTCTCTCCGGGCGATCCGACGTCGGCGCCGCCGGCGTCGCGCCGTTGCTGGCGCTGTGGGACCGAACCCGGGGCGGCGAGAACGAGACGCGGGGAATCCTGGCGCTGGCCGCCATGCCGCTCACGTTCATCACCAACGACCCGCGCGTGAAGACCGTCAACGATTACGCCGGCCTCGGCGACCATCGGATCGCCGTGCCGGCGGCGGCGGTGTCGACCCAGGCGGTGGTCCTGCGGATGGCGGCGGAGAAGACCTTCGGCGTCGGCCAGCATCACCGTCTCGACGAGATGGTGGCGGCGATGCCGCACCCGTCGGCGGCGGCGGCGATCGTCGCCGGCCGTCAGGCGGTGAAAACGCACATCGCGACTCCGCCTTACTCCTTTCGCGAGATGGCGAGCGGCAAGGGTCGCGTCATCGCGACATCCTACGATTTCGTCGGCGGTCCGCATTCCAGCGTCGTTTTGTTCGCGACCCAGAAATGGAAAAAGGCGAACCCGAAGCTGTTCCAGGCGGTCGTCGAGAGCTACCGCGAGGCGATCGACTGGATCAACGCCGACTTTCGCCGCGCGGCGCGATTCTATTTGGAGACGATGGATTCGAAACACGATCTTTCGGAAATCGAAACCATGCTCGCGGACAAAAACCAAATCGCCTTCGATCCGACGCCGAGGAACACGCTGCCCATCGCCCATTTCCTGCACCGGACCGGGGCGATGACGGTCAAGGCCGGCGCGTGGACCGATTATTTCTGGGAAACGGCGCACGGCCCCGACGGCGGCTGAAAAACAAGACGCCCCTTGCGGGGCGTCCCGTCTTCAGCCGCGTGGGCGAGGTTACTGGGCCTTCGGTTGCGGCGCTTGCGGAGCGGTCCAACCATGGCCGCGCCCCATGCCCCGACCCATCAGTCCGGCGCCGGTGGCCTTATCGACCTCGAGGGCCTGCACCAGCGAGCCGTCCACGGTGACGATCTCGGCGGTGATGGTCTTGGCATCCTTGTCGACGACCTTGCCGACTTTCAGCCGGTCGTTGCCGTGCCGGATGAGCTGCGATTCAAGCAGGGTCTTGACCTTGGCGGTGGTCAGTTTCAGGTCGACGGCGGCCTGATCGCCCGCGAACGGGCAATTGCCTCCGTAACCCATGCCGCCGCCCATCATCCCCGGTCCCATGCCATAGCCAGGGCCAGGCGGTTGGGCGATGGCGACGCCGGCGGCCAGAACGGTGGTGGCGAGCGCCAGCGCGGCGACTTTGGTGAAGCGTGTCATGATAGTCTCCTCTCGTTCTCGGTGTCTGGCGGCGCGAGGATCGCGCAACGCCTTTCGGCTCCGATGGCGTTATTAGAGCAGCGCCCTGTAACGGAGCGATGTCGGCCGGGGCGACTTGGGTAACGAAGCGTAACGGTTTCTCGGAAACGTTGCCGTTCGTTGCCGAAGCGCGATGCGTCCGGGCGGGTCTTGCTTTAAACTTCGGGTCATGGAAACGATCTCGCCCCCCCTATCGCCTCCCTCATCGTCCCCGGGCGCGATGCCCCACCTGCTGGTGGTGGACGACGACAAGGAAATCCGCGACTTGCTGGCGCGGTTCCTGGCGAATACGGCTGCGGATACGATTGAGGTGGTCAAGGG
>CAYIQU010000144.1:0-5297 GCA_964365645.1 uncultured Hyphomicrobiales bacterium
CGCTGCTTTCGCCGCCGCCGCCGCTCTTCACCATCCAGCCCAAGCGGCCGAGACCGAGCGCGATGAAGGCCAGCGCCGCCAGTCCCAACAAAACAGGCGAGAGCATCCGCGCGCCGGTCAACGCCGCCGCGCCGCCCGCCAGCGCCGCGCCGAGGCCGCCCAAGGCGGCATAGCTGGTCGCGCGGCCGGCGTGATAGGGAACCAGCGCCGCGCCGGCCAGCCGCGTCAACTCGCTCATGGCCGACGCCGGAACTTTCTCCAGCCGCGCCAGCCCTTGCGCCAAGACGAACGGTCCGCACATGCCGGCGCAGTGGCCGAAGCCGCCGACCAGCCCGGCGAGGAAAAGGCTCGCCATCGGCCCGCCGTGACCGGTGATCGCCGCTTCGCAGCGGGACAAGCCCGCCGCCAGAAGATCGAACAGGATCGCACCCCAATCCATCAGCGGTCCATCAGCGCCGGCCGCGCAGATAAATAACGTAATAAGTGGCGGCGACGAACGCGCCCCCGCCCACGATGTTGCCGAGCGTCACCGGAACCAGGTTGGCGATCAGGCCCTTGAGGCCGCCCACGCCGGCCAGCATCGACCCCTCGGGCGCGAGCAAAATGCCCGCCGGGATGAAATACATGTTGGCGATCGAGTGCTCGAAGCCCAGCGCGACGAAGGCGGCGATGGGAAAGATGATGGCGAGAATCTTGTCCGTCGCCGAATGCGCCGCGAAGCAAAGCCAGACGGCGAGGCAGACGAGAATGTTGCACAAGATCCCCTTGGCGAAGGCGACGCCGAAGGGCAGCGCCGCCTTGGCTTCGGCGATGCGCCGCGCCGTTTCGCCGACGTCGCCGTCGGCCAGCGCGAACAGCCCGCCGGCGTGCGCGAGCGCGGCCATCCCCACCCCGCCCGCCAAGTTGCCGGCGTAGACCATGCCCCAGTTGCGCAGCAGCGCGCGGGTCGAAACCTTGCCGTCGGCCCAGCCCATGACCATCAAGACGTTGCCGGTGAACAACTCCGCGCCGCCGACCACCACCAGGATCAGCCCCAACGAAAACGCGACCCCGCCCAGGAGTTGCCTCGGCCCGAAGCCGAGTTCGCCGTCCGTCGTCGTCACGGTGAATAACATGGCGCCCAAGGCGATGAACGCGCCCGCCAGCACCGAGAGCGCGAGCAGCGGCAGCGCCGCCATTTCGGCCTTGGCGATGCCCACCTTTTCGACCCGGAGCGCCATCTGGTCGGGCGTGTAGGCGTCAAACAAGGGCGGCGGCGGCGGGGATTGGGGCATGGCGGTTCTCCTTGCGGGACGCAAGCATATGATACAATCGCCGCCATGAGCGAGGACCGAGACGACCTGCCCCCGCCGCCCGCCGCTCTTGACGGCCGGCCGTTGAAATCCGGCTGGACCACGGGCGCCTGCGCCACGGCCGCCGCCAAGGCGGCCTTCGTCGCGCTGCACACGGGCGCGTTCCCCGATCCGGTGACGATCCGGCTGCCCAAGGACCGCGTCCAGCCGTTCGCGCTCGCCCGGACCGAACGGGGGTCGGGCTTCGCGCTGGCCGGCGTGGTCAAGGACGCGGGCGACGACCCGGACGTCACCCACGGCGTCGAGATGATCGCGCGGGTCGCCCGCGCGCCCGCCGGCGCGGGCGTTTCCTTCCACGCAGGCCCCGGCGTCGGCACCGTCACGCGGCCCGGATTGCCGATCCCGCCCGGCGAGCCCGCCATCAACCCGGGCCCGCGCGCCATGATCGCCGCGAACATCGCCGACGCCGCCCGCGATTTGGGGTGCGCCGCCGACGCGACGGTGACGATCTCGATTCCGGGCGGCGAAAAAATCGCCGAAAAGACCCTAAACGCCCGGTTGGGCATCAAGGGCGGCTTGTCGGTTCTGGGCACCACCGGGATCGTCGTGCCTTATTCGTGCTCGGCCTGGATCCACGCCATTCACCGGGGCGTCGACGTCGCCCGCGCCGCCGGCCTCGACCACATCGCGGCGGCCACCGGGCGCACGTCCGAGGACGCGGCGCGCAAAATGCTCGACCTGCCCGAGACGGCGCTGATCGACATGGGCGATTTCGCGGGCGGGCTGCTGAAATACCTGCGCCGCCATCCGGTCAAGCGCCTGACGCTGGCGGGCGGCTTCGGCAAGATGGCGAAATTGGCGCAAGGACACATGGATTTGCATTCGGCGCGCTCGCGCCTCGATCTCGGCCGGCTGGCCGATCTCGCCCGCGCCCAGGGCGCCGACGAGGATACCGCGAGGCGCATCGCGGCCTGCGCGGGCGGGGCCGAGGCGCTGATGGCCGCCGGACCGTTCGCCGAAAAACTCGCCGCCGCCATCGCCCGCGAGGCGCGCCGCAAGGCCGCCGCCGAGGCGGGCGACGCCGTCAAGGTCGCGGCGTGCGTCTTCGACCGCCAGGGCCATCTGCTGGGCCGCGCCGATGCCTGAAAATATTTTGATCCTCGGCGGCACGGCGGAAGCGGCGAAGCTCGCCCGCCTGGCCCACGAGAAACTGGCGGGCCGTGCGCGCATCGTCGTGTCGCTGGCCGGGCGCACGCGCGCGACGGCGGCCTCGCCCGTCGAAACCCGAACCGGCGGCTTCGGCGGCGCGGCGGGCCTGGCCGATTATCTCCGCGCCGAGGGAATCGCCCTGGTGGTGGACGCGACGCATCCCTTCGCCGCGCGCATCTCGGCCAACGCCCGCGTCGCCTGTGCCGAAACCAACGTGCCGCGCCTGCAACTGGTCAGGCCCCCATGGACGATGCCGAAGCTCGCCCGCGTCACCTGGGCGGCTGATCTCGGCGAAGCGGCGATGCTGCTGCCCGACATGAGCCGGGCCGCGTTCCTGGCCGTCGGCGGCCGGGGCATGGCCGCCTTCGAGACCATCGACACCGTCCGCCTGGTCGCGCGCGCGGTGGAGATGCCGGGCGAAAAGCCGGCCCACATCGAGGTCATCCTCGGCCGCCCGCCTTTTGCCGTCGAGGCCGAGCGCGAATTGCTGGAACGCCTGAAGGTCGACGCCATCGTCGCCCGCGCCAGCGGCGGGGCCTCAGGCTTGGCCAAGATCGAGGCGGCCCGGGACTTGAAGCTGTCCATCCTGCTGGTCCGCCGCCCGGACCCCGAGCCGGGCGAGTGCGTGGCCAGCGTTGAGGATGCGCTGGCGTGGATCGAAAGCCGAATTTAGCCGCGCTTCTTTTGCGTCTTGGTTTTGGGGTCGCGGAACAAGTGCGTGTGGCCGGCGTCGTAAAGCCGGCTGTCGGCGAAGCCCGAGCCGCCCAGCGCCCGGCCGACCAGGATGAGCGCGGTGCGGGTGAAGCCCGCTTCCTTCGCCTTGGCCCGGATGTCGGCAAGCGTTCCCCGCACGACCGCCTCGTCGGGCCAGCTCGCGCGATGAACCACCGCCACCGGGCAATCGGCGCCGTAGTGGGGCAACAGATCGCGCGTCACGCGGGCCATGTTGGCAATCGACAGATGCACCGCCAAGGTCGCGCCGCTTGTGGCGAGACTCGCCAGTTCCTCGCCCTTGGGCATGGGCGAGGCGCGCACCGCCGTGCGCGTCAAAATCACCGTCTGGGCGACGCCGGGCAGCGTCAATTCGCGCTTCAAGAGGGCGGCGGCGGCGCAGAACGCCGGCACGCCGGGCGTGACGTCGTAAGGAATCCTGAGCTTGTCCAGACGCCGCATCTGTTCCGCGATCGCGCCATAGAGAGAGGGATCGCCGGAATGGACCCGGGCGACGTCCAGGCCCTTTTTGTGCGCCGCCTTCATCTCGGCGATGATCTGATCCAAGGTCATCGCGGCCGTGTCCCGAACCCGCGCGCCCTTTTTCGCTTTGGCGATGACGGCCTTGGGCACCAGCGAGCCGGCGTACAGCACCACCCCCGCGCGGCGGATCAACTTAAGCCCGCGCACGGTAATGAGGTCCGCCGCGCCCGGTCCCGCGCCGATGAAATGAACGGTCATGGCGCGCCTCTTTTATGGGCATAGCCGCGCGGGGTGTAGACCCGCGTCTCGCCGCCATGAACGAAGGCCCGCGTGTTGCTCGATCCCACCATCACGAGGGTCAGCATGTCCGCCTTGTCCGGCGCGAGATCGGCGAGCGCGATGACCTCGCGCCGCTCGCCCGGCCGGCCCAGGTTGCGCGCCAGGATCACCGGCGTTTGCGGCGGGCGGTGGGCGAGCAGGATGTCGCGGGCGCGGGCGAGCTGTTCCGTGCGCCGCTTGGACACCGGGTTGTAAAGCGCGACCACGAAGTCGCCTTCGGCGGCGGCCTTCAACCGGCGCTCGATGTCTTCCCACGGGGTGAGCAAATCCGACAGCGAAATGGCGCAGAAGTCGTGGCCCAAGGGCGCGCCCGCGCGCGCGGCCGCCGCCTGCATGGCCGAAACGCCGGGCACGACGGAAACCTCCACGCTCGCCCAGGCGGGGTTGGTCGAAGTTTCCAGCAGCTCGAACGCCAGCGTGGCGAGCGCGTAAATCCCGGCGTCGCCGGAACAGACCAGCGCGACCGCGCGGCCTTGGGCCGCGAGATCCAGCGCCAGGCGCACGCGGGCTTCTTCCTCGGCTAAATTGGAATCGTGGCGATTTTTCCCCGTGATGATGTCGGCGACGATGTCGAGATAAAGAGAATAGCCGACCACGTCGGTGGCTTCGCGCAACGCCGCCGTCGCCGCCGGCGTCCGCCATTCCGCCGCGCCGGGGCCGATGCCGACGACCGTCAATGTTCCCCGCGCGTGTCCCCCCACACCTTCAAGCGCGGCGCCGTCGAGATCGGCGCCCGGAGCCGCGCGGGCGACGGCCACCGTGGCCCGCGCCGACTTGGTTTTCGGCACGACCAGCGCGCCGCCCGCGCCCACGGCGGCCAGCGCGGCGGCTTCGGCGACGCCGTGGCTGCCGACCGCGCGAAAAACTTCTTCCGAGGGATTGGCGAGGCGCGGAGTTTCTTGTTCCAGCCGCGCGGCCGAAAAGAACCGCGCCGGCACGCCCCAATGCGCCGCCAGCGCGTGCACCGCCGCCTCGTCCCTTTTCGCGTCCGTGGAAACGACGCAGGCAACGGCGCGGGGACTCAAATGCGATTCCGCCAGGGTTTTTTCCGCGAGCGCGATCAATTGGGCGGCTTCGGCGTTGCGCTCGCACCCCGCGCCCACGGCCAGCGTCGGCGGATGAAGGACATACAGGCCTTCATCGCCCGCGACCGCCCGGTCGGTCACGAGGACCTTCAAGCGCCCGGTATCGGAAAACCGCGCGCCGGACTTTTCCAGCCAGGCCGCGTCGCCCGCCTCGACGACGAGCGCGACCGGCTCGCCC
>CAYIQU010000145.1:0-5281 GCA_964365645.1 uncultured Hyphomicrobiales bacterium
GAGACCGGCAACACCAGCTGGCGATTCAAGAACCGCAGCTGAAAAAACACCCTCCCCCGGACCCCCTCCCGGACATACCCACGTGGGTGCACAGGGACCTCCCGCGCCCTCCGCTCCGCGCAACCCCGAGGGGGGCTGCGCTACGGGCGCGGGTCCCTCCTATGCACTACGCGGATAAGCCCAATCCTTGACTCCAAGAGGGGTCACTATTGGACGCGAAAAGGGGGTCACGGTTGGACGCGATTTGACACCCTGGGCATCCTGTGCCTGATGGCACCCCTCGACGTCCTCAACACCAAGGAGGAAACCGAAGACGCGACGCGAGACTGGATGCAGCTCTATGGCATGGTCACCGAAAACCTGGCGCTGGCGATCAGCAATCTTCGCTTGCGCGACCTGCTGCGTTACCAGGCGCTGCGCGACCCGCTGACCAAGCTTTTCAACCGCCGGGCGCTGCTCGACATCCTGGAGCGCGAGATTTCCCGCGCCGAGCGCGGCAACCGTCCGCTCAGCTTCGTCATGCTCGACGTGGATCATTTCAAGCAGTTCAACGATTTGTTCGGGCATGATGCCGGCGACGCGGTTCTGACGGCTCTCGGCGGATTGCTCCTGGAACAAATCCGCCACGGCGATATCGCCTGCCGCTACGGCGGAGAGGAGTTCGCCATCATCTTGCCCGAATCTTCCGCCGCCACGGTGTGGGATCGCATCGAGGGTTGGCGCCGGCAAATCGAATCGCTCGACATCCGCCACCAGAACCAGTCGCTCGGGCCGGTGACGGTTTCCGCCGGGATCGCGGAATATCCCCTGCACGCGACCGACATGGCCGGACTCATCCGCGCCGCCGACGAGGCGCTCTATCGTTCCAAGCAAACCGGCCGCAACCGCCTGACGCTCGCCACGCCGATAGCGCCGATCGCGGCAAAGGTGCCGGCCGATTCGGTCGCGCCGGCAGCCGAAGCCGGGCAGAACTAGGACCGTTTTCCAGCTTTCGCCTTGCCCGCCTTCTCGGCCAGTTCGGAAATGAACGGCGGCAGGTCGAAGGCGTTTTTGTGGATGGCGGGCGTGTAATAGCGGGTCTTGATCTTGGCCGCCTTGAAGCGCCGTTCCAGGACGGCGAGCGGCGTCTTGCGCAAGGCCGGCGCGTCGGTCGCCCAGGCCAGCGTCATCATGCCGCCGATGTAGGTCGGCACCACCAGGGTGTAGAACGTCATGTCCTTGAAGATGGCGCCGAGCCTGCGCTTGGTGGTGGTCACTTCGTCCGGCTGGAAGAAGGGCACGCCGTTCTGGGTCACCAGCACGCCGCGCGGGCGCAGGATGCGCTTGCAGTGGCGGTAGAAGTCGTCGGTGAACAAGACCTCGCCCGGGCCGATGGGGTCGGTCGAGTCGACCAAGACGGCGTCGAAGGATTTGTCGCGCGCCTTGCGGACGTAGTCGATGCCGTCGCCGATGATGACCTGGCCACGCGGGTTCTTGAACGCCCCGCCGTTGAGCGCGGGCATGTGGCGGGCGCATTCGCGGACCACGTCGCCGTCGATTTCGACCATCACCGCCCGGCGGACCGTCTTGTGGCGCAGGACCTCGCGCAAAATGCCGCCGTCGCCCGCGCCGATGATGAGCACGTCGCGCGGCGCGCCGTGGGCGAACAAGGGCACGTGGACCATCATCTCGTGGTAGACGAATTCATCCGATTCGGTCGTCTGGATGATGCCGTCCAGCGCCAAAACCCGGCCGAAGTGCCGGGTCTCGAAAATATCCATGGACTGGAACGGCGTTTGGGCGCGCACGAGCGAACGCGCGACCTCGAAGCGCTGGGCGTAGCCCTTTTTGGTGAAGTCGGTGTGGAGCCGCTCGTCGTACCAGCCTACAGGCCCCCGGGGGGGCCGGCTCACGGAATCAGGCCCCGCTTGTGCTCGGTCAACTGGACGTTGCCGGAACGGAAGGCCTGACGCAGGATCGGAACCGAGCGGTACGGGTCGCACTCGCCGCACATGAAGATGTCGAGCGCGGCGTAGCTGCGTTCGGGCCAGGTGTGGATGCTGATGTGCGATTCGGCCAGCACGACGACGCCCGACACCCCGCCGTTGGGCGAGAAGTGGTGCATGTGCGTGTGCAGGACGGTGGCGCCGGCGACGCGCGCCGCGCTTTCCAAGGTGTCGGCGATGAACTTGGGATCGTCGAGGCGGCTGGCTTCCCACAGCTCGAGAATCAGGTGGGTGCCGGCGAACTTCAAGCCGTCCTTCTCGACGAAGTAGTCCTTCGTGTTGTCGACGACCGGATAGACGGCCTTGGCCTTTCCCGACTTGGCGGGAAGGACCTTGGCTTCGGCGACGACCTTGGCGACGGCGTTCTTGGTCATTTCTTTGAACCCTCGTCTCGTCAAAACCACCGAACCCCTTAAGGCCCGGTTAATTTTCGCTATATTTTCGCTACATAGGTCCATTGGGTTTTCGATGCAAGCGGTTTTTACGGCTTTCGTTTTTTTCGGCCCCGAGGTGGTTCGCCGCCGCAACACCCGCGCCCCGCGTCCCGCGAAAAAAACGGGGGCGATTCGCCCCCCGGAATAGGTTCCAGTTAATGCCGCTCGGTGATGCCGCTAGTTGATGCCGCTCAGGCCCTGGACCTTGAGCCGCTCCTTGTAGGCGGCGAGGAAGTTCTGGAACCCCTGCACCTCCTTCACTTCGTCGGGCACCTCGGTCCGCCGGACGCCGTCCAGCGCGCCTTGCCCGGCGATCAAGTCGAAGCCCTTGGCGTACTCGGACCGCTCCATGGCCTCGCCGTAATCGAGCCGGAGCCGGGCGACGCCGCGCTCGTTGCCGGCCAGCGTCATCGCCACCGCCGCATTGAAGACGTAGCCCGCCTGGACCTTGTCCAGCGCCCGGCGCGGCTCGGCCTTGACCGCGCGCAGGATGCGCTGCAACGCCTGGACCGCCCGGTCCCAGTCCTGAACGCCCCAGTAGATCTCGGCCTTGAGCCGTTCGGCGTCCAGGCTGGAGTCCTCCTTCAGCGCCAGCAGGGCGGCGTCCTTGTCCCCCTTGGCCATCATGGCCCGGACGCCCAGATGGCGGCGCTGGGCCGCGATCTCGGCCGGCAGGTCGGGCCCGTCGGTGCCGCGCAGCGCCTTCAACGCCTCGTCGGGCTTGCCGTTCAGGATCTGGATCAGGGCCAGTTGCGCCCCGACGCGGGCCTTGTCGACCCCCTTCAGGCGGAACTCGACCTGGCCCCGCAGCAACTCCTCCGCCCGGTCGAGCAGATCGACCGACGCCAGCCGGTCGGCCAGCTTGCGGATCATCTCGTCGCCGCGCACCCCGACCGGGGTCAGCTCGCGGAATTCCTCGAACAGCGCGATCGCCGTCACCGGCGAGAGGGTGTCGGCCTCGTCGTCCAGGAACAACCGCGCGAACAGGTCGGCCATCTGCTGGGTGACCTCGGGCGCGCGGGGGTTCTCGCGGAAATGGGTCGCCGCCTGGCGCAGGGTGAAGAGGCCCTCGCGGTAGTCCTTTTCCTCGATGTAGAGGGTGCCGAGCCGCCGCAACAGCCCGAATTCCAGCTCGTCGCCGCGCCAGGCGTAGCGCAGGCCTTCCAATTCCTCGATCGCGTCCTCGCGGCTCAATTCCTTGAGCTTGAGTTGCAGCTCGATCCGGGCGCGCGACGCCAGGAACCGAACCAGCCGGTCGTTGCCGGTGCTGAGCGCGTCCCATTTTTCCGCCGCCTTCTCGAAATCGCCGGTGAATTCGAAGATCCGGCCTTCCAGGTAGTCGATGTAGGCCCGTTGCGGCGGCGTCGGCTGCGCGGCGAGCAGCGATTCGAGATAGAAGATCGCGACCTTGAGATCGCCCAAGTCGATCGCCGTTTCCGCCACGGTCAGGCCCAGCGGCAGGCCGAGGCCGCGGGGGTAGAACCGGACGATGGAGCCGACCCGGCGCAAATCGCGCGCCGCGGCGGCCTTGTCGCCCGCGACCGTTTCGACGATGGCGCGCCAAAACGCGCCCTCGTCGACGCCGTCGAGGCCCTTGAAGGCGAAGTCCTCGCGGGCCTCCGCGATCCGGCCCATCAGGTAGCGGCTGCCGCCGCGCAGCAGGCGGAACTCGGACGTGTCGGCGGCCGGGGCCCGCTCGGCGGCGACGAGATCCAACACCACCAGCGCCTCGGCGACGTGGGTATTGACGAAGTAGAAGCGGGCCAGGTCCATCCGGGCCTTTTCCCGCTCCTCGCCGGGCTTGGCGGCGGCGATGGCCAGCATCAGTTGCTGGCGGCGCGGAACGAAGGTGGCGAGGTCCTGCAGCCGCCATTTGTCGAGATCGAGAATCCGCGTCAGCGCCCGATTCAGGCCGAAAACGATCTGCGCCTCGTCCTCGGCCGTGACTTCGGACAGCGGCAGGCCCTCGGGGCTGGTGATTTCCACGCCCTGCGGGACGGCGCGGACCTGGATCGTGTCCGTCCAGGGCTTGACGACGATCCCCTGGGCCGTCGCCAGCAGATTGAAGCGGGCAAACGAATAGGGATAGGTCATGCCGTAGCCGACGGGCAGGGTCGGCACCACCAGCAGGTTGTCGCCGGCCTCGGGGTCGGTGACGGCGAACACCATGCTTGCGTCGGGCACCGTCACCAGCACCCGGCCTTGGCGGGTCTGCGGCTGGACGGAGATGTCGAGCCGGTTGACCGCCTCGATCGGCTGGCGGTGGAAATCGAGAACCCAGCTCAGCCCGTCGCGGCGCGGAACGGGATTGATCCCCGCGACCACGTCGAGGCGCAGGACGGTCGCGTTTTCGTGCGCCACCTGGCTGACGTCGCGGACCACGTTGCCGCCGGCCTTGCGCAAGGCGTCGAGGTCCGCCTTGGAGGGGCGATCGAACACCGCCCACAGCACCCCTGAGCGGCGAAAGAGGGCGATCCCGGTCGGCTCGTTCCAGTCGAACCGCAGCGTCACGCCGACGCTGGGTCCCGTCGCCTCGGAGCGAAGCGGACTCCGGCCCGCGCCGGCGCCCCCGTCGGCGGTCGGCGCGTCGTGTTCGCGGATCACCACCTCGGGCCCGCCGGGAACCAGCGACACCGGGCGGCCCGGATCGGCGGGAACGGCCGGGCGCGCGGCCGCCGTGGGCGGGACCGGCGGCTTGGCGGGCGCCGTGGGCGGGACCGGCGGCTTGGCGGCCGCCGTGGGCGGGACCGGCGGCTTGGCTTGCGCCGGTTCGGGTCGCGCGGCTTGCGCCGGTTCGGGTCGCGCGGCTTGCGCCGGTTCTTGTTTCGCGGCTTGCGCCGCCGGCGCCATCTTGGAAATGGC
>CAYIQU010000146.1:0-5271 GCA_964365645.1 uncultured Hyphomicrobiales bacterium
CATCGAGGTCAATACCGGCGAGGAGGCGCAGAAAAGCGGCGTGCTGCCCGTCGATCTCGACCGCTTCGTGCGCGAATGCCGGGAAACCTACGATCTTCCCCTCGAAGGGCTGATGTGCATTCCGCCGGTGGGCGAGGAGCCGTCTTTGCATTTCGGGCTGTTGGCGGAAATGGCGCGGCGCAACGGCTTGGGCGGGCTCAGCATGGGCATGAGCGCGGACTTCGAGATCGCGATTGCCTTCGGCGCCACGCTGGTGCGGGTCGGCACCGCGATTTTCGGCCCGCGCCCCAGCTTTCGGGGCGCCGAAGAATGACAAGCCCCAGCTTTCGGGGCGCCGAAGAATAGAGCGCCCACGTTCAAGGGCGCGGAAGATCGACCTTGAGCCGGTCGCCGGTTTCGCAATCGGCCAGCAGCCGCAGCAGGTCCCCGCGCGCGAGCGCGACGCATCCTTCCGTCGGGGCGTAGCCGGACCGGGCCACGTGCATGAAAATCGCGCTGCCTTTTTCCGGGATCGCCGGCGCGTCGTTCCAGCCCAGCGCGACGACCACGTCGTACAGATCATCGTCGCGCCAAAGGACCTCGTGCCGGCCCGCGAACGGCCGCTTGACCGGGCGATTGTATTCGCGCCGCGCCGGATCGTCGCACCAGCCGTCGTCGAGGGCGAGCGGGCGCACGGGCAGGCGCGTCGCGGGCGCGTCGCCTCGGTCCGGCCGATACAGGACATAACGCAACGGCAACAGCCCCGCCGGGGTGGCGCCGTCGCCTTCGCGCTTATCGGCGCGGACGCCGCCTCGGCCGAGCGCGCAGCGCGCGCGCGCGTCGCGCCAGGTCAGCGTGCCGGTCGTCGGCGGATCGGACGGGGTGACCAGAATGTCCACGCCGGATTTCCCCCCGCCCGCGTCAGTTGATGACGTTCACGGCGCCGCCGGGAGCCTTATCGAAAGCGGCCTCGGGCGCCGAAGGATGACGCAGGCGCTGGGCGTCTTGGTATTTGGCCAGCGCGCCCAGCATCACGTCGGAGAACCAGCCGCCCTCGGAAGCGATGGCGCCGGTCTCGGACGGCAATTCACGCGGCAGGCGGTTGGTGCTGGCGACGGCGGCGGCCATGGAGCCGGGCGTGCGCCGGGCGGCCAGGGCCGCCATGGGGTCGGGGGGTAGCGCGCGCTGGGTATCAACGGGCGCGGCCGGCGCCGGCGCCTCGGGCGGCGAATAGAATCCCTTCCAGCCCGGCCCGGCGAGCGGCCCGAGACGCGGCGGCGGCGGCGGAACGTCGTCGTCGACGGACGCGGCGGACGCGGCGGCCGGCGGCATCGCGGGCTTGTCGGCGAAGGCGGCCGGGCGCAACGCGGCGTCGGCGAAGTCGATGCTGCGGCCCGGAATCGGCAACGCGCCCGGCGGCAGCAATTCGGCCAGCGCCTTTTCGTCGGCGCTGAGAGCGGCGGGAGAAGCGCTCGCGACTTGGTTCGGCTCGCCTGCGCTCGCAACTTGGTTTTGCTCGCCTGCGCTCGCGGGGGCGTTCGCAACCGCCGTCGCGGGGGCGTCGTCCTTAAACATCGCCAGCGCGTGTTCGCCGATGTCCTTGCCGCTCGATTCCTGGACCAGGATGTTGGCCATCGCCGTCAAGCCGCCCCGCGGCCCGAGGAACAGAACGTCGCCGGCCAGGCGCGCGGCGTGTCCGATTTGATCGCCGGTCAGTTCGCGATAGATCGTCGAAACGATGGGGATGTGTTGCAGCGGATTGATGACGTCGATCACGGCGGCCAACGAGAACTCGCCGGTCTCGAACACGCCCGGCGCGCCGGGCGTGGCGGCGCTCGCCGTCTCGATCCGGTCGGGGCTGTCCTTGGCGGGCGGGGTTTCGCGCGCCGGCGCGGGTTCGATGCGCGGCCGCCAATCGGTGTCGGACGCGCGCGACCGCGCGGCGGGCGACTCGCCGCGCGCCAGCGCGGCTTGCGTCATCAAGGCCTGCCAGGGCGACACCGCGCCGCCGCCGCCGCCCGCCACGTCGGCCGGGTTGGGGGCGCGGATCGGGTGGTGGCGCTCGATGCTGGCGCGCCAGGCGGCGGCTCCTTCGACGGGTACGCTCATGGCCTCGGTTCCCTTGCCCTCATGTTTCCCCGGACCCAATAAGGGCGGGGGCGGGGCTTATGGGGCTTGGATTCGCAAGGCCTGTGCCAGCGAAGTTACGTTGTTTTTCAATAGGTTATAATCAACAAGGCCGAGGCCGGGCCGGGCCGCCCCGGCAAAAACTGCCGCCGCCGGACGTTCAGAACAAGTGCCCGCCCCGGCGCGCCTTGGCGGCGAGGTACAGCTCGTTGTGCTTGTTGGCGGGGAAGGCGTGCTGGACCCGGTCCGCGACCGTGACGCCGCAGGTTTCCAGGGCGCGCACCTTGTCGGGGTTGTTGGTCAACAGGCGCACGCGGGAATAGCCCAGCGCGGCCAGCATCCGCGCCGCGGGCAAATAGACCCGCTCGTCGGCGTCGAAGCCCAACTGTTCGTTGGCGTCGATGGTGTCGAAGCCGCGATCTTGCAATTCGTAGGCGCGCAGCTTGTTGACCAAGCCGATGCCGCGGCCTTCCTGGGCGAGATACAACAACACGCCGCCGCCGGCGGCCGCGATCTCGGCAATGGCCCCGCGCAACTGTTCGCCGCAATCGCAACGCAGCGAGCCCAGCAAATCGCCGGTGAAGCATTCGGAATGAATCCGGGTCAACACCGGCTGGGCCGCGTCCGGCGCGCCGATGACGATGGCCAGGTGCTCAAGCCCGCCGTCCAGGGGGCGGAAGGCGATGATGCGGGTGTCCTCGGCTCCGGCCAGCGGCACGCGGGCCTCGGAAACCCGCGCCAATGTCCGGGCCGCCGTGGTTTCGTATTGGAACACGTCGCCCGCGTCCAACACGAACAGATCGTGCCGCGCCGCCCATTGGGCGAGATCGCCGACCTCCGCGTCGGCCAGCGGCGCGACCAGCGCGGCGGGCAGAAGCCGGGCCAGCTTGGCCAGCACCACCGCCGCGGTCTCGCAGCCGAACGGCGCCGGCTCGCCGATGGCGAGATTGAGCGCGCGGGCCTGCACGCCCGACAGCGGATCGGCGAGATCGTGGACCGTCCCGGCGGCGAAGCGCGCGGCCGTCAGGGTGACGACGCGGGAATCGCCGTCGCACAGGCCCAGCACCTTCGCCCGCCGCCCGGTGATGGCGAGAACCGCGCGGGCCCGCGCGCGCTGTTCCAACTCGCTCAGGGCTTCGGGCGTCACCGCCTCGGCGGCCAGGCACAGGGCCGCCCGCCCGCCCGCGCCGGCTAGCGCGACCGCCCGCCCGCGCCGCAATTCGGAAACGGCGCGATCGACGGCCAGCAGCGAGACCGGCTCGCGGCTGGCGGGGACAGGCGGAATATCGGAACGCTCGGACATGCTCGGGCCGGGTCGGGTTCGCCAAAAAACGCGCCAAAAAAACGCGCCAAAAAACACGAAAGACGCCAAGGGATTGTACCGGATCGGGACCCGGGGCGCCGCCGGGGAAATTGCCTAGTCAAAATAGGGGAAAATCCTGTATTTTCAAGAGATTCCCAAAGGCCGCCGCCGCCAGGCGTCGGCGCGGGGGGCGGGGGATGGCGATGACCGGCGCGGCGAAACGGCTTCTTCTGGTGGACGACGACGCGGCGTTCGTCGAAACGCTCGCCGGCCAGTTGCGCGAGGGCGAGGGCTTCGCCGTCGCCACCGCGGCCACCGGCCGGGGCGCCCTCGATGCCCTCAAGACGAACTACGCCGACGTCATTCTTCTCGACATCGGGCTGCCCGACATGGACGGGCGCGAGGCCTGCCGCCTCATGCGCCGCGCCGGGATCAAGACGCCGATCATCATGCTGACCGGCGCCGACACCGACGCTGACGCGATCCAGGGCCTCGAATCGGGCGCCAGCGACTACGTCACCAAGCCGTTCCGGCTGGGCGTTTTGCTGGCGCGCATTCGCGCGCACATCCGCCAGCACGAACTCAGCGACGACGCCGTGTTCACCGTCGGCTCCTTCACCTTCCAGCCCAGCGCGCGGATGCTGGTGCAGAAGGAAGGCGGCAAGAAGGTCCGCCTGACCGACAAGGAAGCGGCGATCTTGAAATACCTCTATCGCGCCGGCGCGCGCGCGGTGCCGCGCGACGTCCTGCTGGGCGAGGTGTGGGGCTACAACGCCGGCGTGACGACGCACACGCTGGAAACCCACGTCTACCGCTTGCGCCAGAAGATCGAGCGCGATCCGGCCAAGGCCGAACTCCTGGTCACCGAGCCGGGCGGGTATCGGTTGAATCCGTAAAACAGTTTTTATTTTTGCCGCCTTCGCGGCGGGGCCGGGCGGGTATCGGCTGAATCCGTAAAACAGCTTTTATTTTTGCCGCCTTCGCGGCGGGGCGCAAAAAAGTGCGCCCGGCAAGGGGGGCAAGCCGGGCGCACTGGTTTCTTGCGAAACCTGGGACGGCAGGGGAGCCATCCCTTAGGCCGGGATAATTCCGGCCCTTGCACGTCAAATGGAATGGTGCGCGGGCCGGTTCAATCCCCGGCCCTCAAAAAAAGCAAAAAGCCTCACAAACAATACGGACAATCGGCCAATACGGACAATCGGCAAGACGGGCGGAAAACCGCTTTAATTGGAAGGCGGCCGGGGCGTTTCCATTTCGTCGAACAGGAACAGCTTGGGCGAAATCTCGACGCCGAACTGGGGGCCGAGCAGGGCGACCTCGGTGGTCTGGCCCTGGGCGTCGTGGATATACCATTTGCGCAAGGTCAGCGGCGTGTCGCTGAACACCAGCGCGATGGACCCCGCGCCGGGGTCGTCGGCGCGCGTCAGGGTCAGGCGCAGCGCGCCCGAACCGCGCTCGAAGCGGGTCAGCGCCAGATCGCCGCCCGCGAACTGGATCTTTTCGCGGATCAGCACGCCCGCCGGCGTCAAGTCGGCGCCTAGATATTGCGCCTGCTTCACCTCGCGGTCGTAATAGCCGATGGGCGGGCGGTTGGCGATGATCAGGATCGGCACCGGCGGGTCGTAGGCGATGCGCAGCTTGCCCGGCCGCGACAACAGGATTTCGCCCTCGGCCTGGGCGCCCGACGGGGCGACCTGGAAAAAGCGCGAACGCATGGTGCGGATGGCGTTGAGATAGTCCTCGGCGCGCTTGACGTCGGCCGCGTCGGCGGGCGTCAGGCGCGCGGCCTCGGCCTGCGCCGCCGCCCGGGAAACATCGGACGCGACGAGCAGCGCCAGCGCGAGAAGGATAAAGCGAAAAAC
>CAYIQU010000147.1:0-5262 GCA_964365645.1 uncultured Hyphomicrobiales bacterium
CCGCCAGCGGATCGGCGAAGAAGGTCAGCCCGTTTTCCTCCAGCGCCACCGGCCCATCGATCGCGCCACGGGCCGGCTTGGTGTAGGCCGCCAGGCCTTCGAGGGCCCGCAAGGGACCTTCGTTCGAGAGCACGACGACGCGGGGCGCCAGAACGTCGTCCAGCGCGGCCATGATTTCGGGCAGCAGGGTTTCGATCCCGGCCGTGCCCGCTTGCACGACGCACACATCATTGAAGCGGTCGATGACCAGGCCCGGCAATCCGTCGGCCTCGGCGTGGATCAGGCGATAGAAGGGCGTGGCGAACAGTTTGTCCCGCAGGGCCAATGCCGCGCGCAGGCGACGTCCGATGAAGGCGCGGTCGACGCGCGCGTCCGCGTCGCGGGAAAAAACGCGGAACGCGATCAAGGTTTTCGAATTGAAGGTGCCGACGCCGATCGGCTTGCCGTCGACGCGCACCAATTGCGCCAGCGCGCCGGGCGGGATCGCCTTCGCGGCGGCGTCCATCTTGATTTCGTTGGAATACGCCCACGGATGGCCGAACCCGACGCGCCGGTCCTGGCCATGCAACAGATAGACGCGGGGCAACGCGGGGGCGGTCATGGGGCGATGCTTTAAGGCGCGGGGAGCGGAGAATAAAGAGAAAAGACGCTCTTCTCTTCCTTATTCCCCCGCCGCCCGGCCCCCGCGGCGCGGATTTATCCCGCCAACGCGTTAAGCACGGCCTTTGGGTTGCGATCCAGCGCGATGAGAAGCGCCTCGGCGGGGCCTTCGGGGCGGGTACGGCCTTGCTCCCAGTTTCGCAGCGTGGCGACGCTGATGCGCAGCGATTTCGCCATTTCTTCTTGGGTGAGGCCGAGGCGCAGGCGTACCGTCTTGACCATCACACGGGACGGCGGAAGGGTGCGCAGAGCGGGGGCGGTATCGGCGTCCCCGGCGATCTGGCGGGCGATGGCGGCGTCGGTGGTCGCCGCCAGCCGCTTGCGGTTCACCGCCCCGCCGCCCGCCCGGCGGATTTGGGCGAGGGTTTTGCGAACGACGGTCATGACGGGCGCTCCTTTCGGCTGGCCCTGCGGGCCGAGATGATGCGACGGGCCTCGCCGCGCCAGGTGTAGACGACGACCAGCCATTCGCCGTCCACGCACCCAAGCGCGATGATTCGGTCCTCGCCGTAATCGCGCCGGTCGTCCGGCCATTCGATCATCGGGCCTTCGAAGATGCGCGCGGCGAAGTCGAACCCGAAGCCGCGCTGGGCGAGGTTGAGGGTGCTTTTGTCCCCGTCCCATTCGAAGTCCATGGCGCGATTATACGCTCTCAGCGTAGTCCCGGCAAGGCGTCAAGGCGTCGAGTCGAGTAGCCCCGCCTATTCCCCCGCCGCCATTCCTTCGCGCCTAGGGTCGGCGATGCCGGTCAGGGTCCGGGTTCCGGCGCCGTACGTGATGGCGACCGCGTTGACACCGCTGTCCATCTCGACCAGCGCGACGCCGTGGCCCTTGCCTTCCAGCGCGGGCTTGAGGGCTTCGAGGGGCGAGCCCTTTTCGATCTCGATGCCGCGCCCGCGATCCAAGACGTTGGCCGCGCGCACGGCCGCCGCCGGCGCCATGCCCCAATCGAGGGTCGCGATCACGGTTTTGGCGACGTAGCCGATGATGCGCGGGCCGCCGGGCGAGCCCAGCGCCAAAACGGGGCGGCCCTGGCCGTCGAAAACGATGGTCGGGGCCATGGACGAGCGCGGGCGCTTGCCGGGCGCGGGCGCGTTGGCGACCGCGCCGCCCTGGCGCGTGGGCTGGAAGGCGAAATCGGTCAACTGGTTGTTGAGCACGAATCCGGCGGCGATGATGCGCGCGCCGAAGCCGCGCTCGACGCTGGCGGTCAGCGCGGCGACGTTGCCGGCGGCGTCCACGACGCTGACGTGCGCGGTCGATTCGCCTTCTTCCGGCAACGACGACGGATCGAGGGCGTGCTCGGTCGTCGGCAAGGCGCCCATCGCCGGCATTCCGGGCGAGGGGCTTTTCGTGGCGCGGGTTCGGGAAATGCCTTTCGCCCGCTCGGCCAGGTAATCCGGCGCGAGCAGTCCCTTGACCGGCACCGGCACGGAATCGGGATCGCCGAGGTAGACCTCGCGGTCGGCGAAGGCGAGCCGCGAGGCTTCCGAAATCAAGTGCACCGCGTTCGCCGAGAACGGTTTCTCCGCCTTCAACTCAAAGGGGCCGAGGGTTCCCAGGATTTGCAGCAAAGCGACGCCGCCCGATGACGGCGGCGGCATCGAGCAGACCTTATGGGCGCGGTAGGGCAGGCAGACGGCGTCGCGCGTCGTGGCGCGATAGGCGGCCAAATCGGCCAGGGTCAATTGCGCCGGGTTGTGGCGCGCCTCGGCGACGGCGCGGATCATGGCCTCGGCGGTGGCGCCGGCGTAAAAGGCCTCGGCGCCCCGGTCCGCGATTTGACGCAGGGCGGCGGCCAGCGCCGGATTTTTCAAGCGAGTGCCCTTGGGCCGCGCCGCGCCCTTATCGTCGAGGTAAAGGGCGGCGGCCTCGCGCGAGGCTTTCAGGTCGCCGGCCGCCTCGGTAATGGCCTGATGCAGGCGGGCGGAAACCTCGAAGCCGTTTTCGGCGTGCGCGATGGCGGGGCCGAACAAATCCTTCCACGGCAATTTGCCGTGGGCCTTGTGCGCGCTTTCCATCAGGCGCGCCAGGCCCGGCACGCCGACCGGCTTGCCGCCGCGCGCGGCGACGCTGAACGGCACCGGCTTGCCGCCGTCGAGGAACATGTCGGCCTTGGCGGCGGCGGGCGCGGTCTCGCGGCCGTCGATGGCGGACAGAACCTTCTTGCCCGCGTCGTAATGCAGCCAGAACCCGCCGCCGCCGAGGCCCGACGACTGCGGCTCGACCACGCCCATCACCAGGGCGGCGGCAATGGTCGCGTCCACGGCGGTGCCGCCTTTTTTCAGGACGTCGCGCGCGGCCTCGGCGGCGAGCGGATGGCTGGCGCTTGCGGCGAAGCGGGCGGCGGCGAATTCAGCGGCGGGCGGCTTGGCCGGGGGCGCGGCGGGCTTGGCTTCGACGGGCGCGAACGGATTTTCGCCCTCGGCGCAGCCGGCCAGCAGGCCGGCGCACAGCGCAAAAGCCGGCGCGGTCCACAGCCAAACGCGCACCCGCGCCCATTCCGTCTCGCCGGCGATTGTCTTCATGGCCTATCCCCCCGCATGGTCTTTTAGGCCCGCCGCTTCGGCGGACATTATTCTTAAATCCCGCCCTCGATCGCGGGCGGGGCGAAACCTTACCCTAGTGGAGGATACGGATCGACCCTCCCATTGCCCGGAATTTTCGTGTAAATTGACCCGGGAATTGATCTAGGTCAATTCAGGATCGACCCGTCGGGGTTATCCAACCATCGACCGGCCGAACGGGCGGTCATCCGGCGGATTTTCGGCGGCGGGTTTTCGAGCGTTTCTTCACGGACGAGAGAGGGGCAAGCGGACATGATCGCAAGCCAGGGCGCGGGCGGCCAGGCGGCCGTCGCGTACAACGACGACGTCGTGCGCAAGTTCACCGTCGCGGCGGTATTCTGGGGCGTGGCGGCCTTCATCGCCGGGTTCTACATCGCGATGCAACTCGCCTTTCCGGTGCTGAACCTGGGGCTGGAATGGACCACCTTCGGCCGGCTCAGGCCGCTGCACACCTCGGCGGCGATCTTCGCCTTCGGCGGCTCGGTCCTGTTCGCGACCTCGTTCTATTCGGTGCAGCGCACCTGCCGCGCGCCCCTGTTCGGCGGACCGGCGCTCGCCAATTTCATTTTCTGGGGCTACCAGCTGGTGATCGTGCTGGCGGCGACCGGGTACCTGTTGGGCATCACCCAGGGCAAGGAATACGCCGAGCCGGAGTGGTACGTCGATCTGCTGCTGACCGTCGTCTGGGTCGCCTACCTGATCGCCTTCGCCGGCACGCTGATCAAGCGGCGCGAGCCGCACATCTACGTCGCCAACTGGTTCTTCCTCGCCTTCATCCTGACGGTGGCGCTTTTGCACATCGTCAACAACGCCTCCGTACCGGTGTCCTTCGCCGGCACCAAAAGCTACATCGTCTGGGCGGGCGTCCAGGACGCGATGACCGAATGGTGGTACGGCCATAACGCGGTCGGCTTCTTCCTGACGGCGGGCTTCCTCGGCATCATGTACTACTTCGTGCCGAAACAGGCGGACCGGCCGGTCTATTCCTATCGCCTCTCCATCGTCCATTTCTGGACGCTGATCTTTCTCTATATCTGGGCGGGTCCGCACCATCTGCATTACACCGCCGCGCCCGACTGGCTGCAAACGCTGGGCATGACCTTCTCGGTGATGCTGTGGATGCCGTCCTGGGGCGGCATGATCAACGGCGTGATGACGCTGTCGGGCGCGTGGCACAAGCTGCGGACCGATCCGGTCCTGCGCTTCTTGATCACCTCGGTCGCCTTCTACGGCATGAGCACCTTCGAAGGCCCGGTCATGTCGATCAAGGCGGTGAACTCGCTGTCGCACTACACCGACTGGACCATCGGCCACGTCCACTCCGGCGCGTTGGGCTGGGTCGCCTTCGTCAGCTTCGGCGCCATCTACTTCCTGGTGCCGCGCCTGTGGGGCACCGGCAAGCTCTACTCGCAACAACTGGTGACGGTGCATTTCTGGATCGCGACCATCGGCATCGTGCTCTACATCACCGCCATGTGGGTTTCGGGCATCATGCAGGGCCTGATGTGGCGGGCTTACGACTCTTACGGGTTCTTGCAATACTCGTTCATCGAAACGGTTCAGGCGATGCACCCCTACTACGTGATCCGGGCGCTGGGCGGGCTGCTGTTCGTCGCCGGCGCGCTGGTGATGGTCTACAACCTGATCCAGACGGCTCGTGGGCGGCTGCGCGACGAAGAACCGGTCGCGGCGCCCTCGACATCCTCGATTGGCGCGGCGCGGGCGTAGGGAGAAACGATCATGGCGCTCAGCCACAAGAAATTCGAAACCAACGTCGTCGTCCTCTCGGTCGCCATCCTGGTCACGGTCGCCATCGGCGGCCTGGTGCAGATGGTGCCGCTCTACACGATGGAACAGACCATCGAGAAGGTGCAGGGGATGCGGCCCTACAGCCCGCTCGAGCTGATGGGCCGCAACATCTACGTGCGCGAGGGCTGCTACCTCTGCCACAGCCAGATGATCCGCCCCTTCCGCGACGAGGTCGAACGCTACGGCCACTACAGCCTGGCGGCGGAAAGCATGTACGACCATCCCT
>CAYIQU010000148.1:0-5223 GCA_964365645.1 uncultured Hyphomicrobiales bacterium
ATCAGGTTATCGACGTGGAAGTCGCGCAGCACCAGCGTCGGCGGCAATTCGGACAGCGACGAAAACGCCGGCCCGAGCCAGGCCATGACGTATTCCCGCTGCGCGTCGACCGAACCGCGCCGGCCCGTCACCGCCGCGTAGTACCAGTCGAACAACAGCATCGCTTCGTCGAGCAATTTCTTGTGGTCGTAGGGTGCCAGTCCCTTCGGCACCGCGCGGGCGGCCGGCAAGCGATGCAGCGCGATCAGAACGTCGGTCGCCAGTTCGTAAAGCGACCGCTCGGCCGCGCCCTGGGCGAGGACCCGGGTGAAGGTGTCGTCGCCCAGGTCTTCCAGGATCAACGCGCCCAAGTCGGCGTCCAGGGCCAGCACGCGGGGCGCGCTGAAGCCGAGCGCGCTCAAGTGGCGCGCCAGCGCGACGAAAGGCCGCGCGTCCTCGCGGGGCGGGGGCGCATCCATCAAAATGGCCCGCGCGCCGTCGGGCTTTTCCAGCCGTTCGTAGCGACGAAAGCTGGCGTCGCCCGCCAGCGGCGCGCGACGCGCGGCGCCCCAACCGTGCGCGGCGAGAAACGCCCGCAGCCGCTCCGGCCGATCTTTCTCCGCTTTCGCCCATGTCTCAGCCATCGAGGCCGGCCTCCTTCAATCGCTTGCGGCCCGTCCCGAATCCGACCAGCTCGACCACGCGTTCGCCCGCCGTCGCGCCGGGAGCAAGACGCACTTCGATCCGATCGCGCGGCATGTGCGCGCCGAGGCGCTCGGGCCACTCGACCAGGGAAATGCCGGTCGCGAAGGCGTCGTCCAGTCCCAGTTCGATCGCCTCGTCCGGATTCTCGGTGCGATACAGGTCGATGTGATGCACGCTTGGCGTCTCGACGGGATCGCCGGGAAAATCGTAGGCCTGAACCAGGGTGAACGTCGGACTCGGCACGTCTTCCGGTTCCACGCCGGCCATGACGGCGCGGGCGGCGATGAAGGCGCGCGCGAAGGTGGTTTTGCCCGCGCCCAGGGGCCCCGAAAGCCCAAGCACATCGCCCGCCCGGGCGGCGACCGCCAGCCGGGCCGCCAGCGCCAAGGTCGCCGATTCGTCCGCTAAAACAAGCCCGATGCTCACGCCCGCCGTTCTCCTTGCCTTGCTCTATCTCGTGTCCGCCGCCATCTTATGGCACAATCTTTATTCGCACGGCGGGGGGTTCCCCGTCAGCCCTTTTCCGGCGGTGAGTCCCCGACCCTTCCCATGGCCGAGACCTCCTCAAATCCTCTTCATCAGGCCGACGTCGCCATCGTCGGCGCCGGCCCGGTCGGCCTGTTTGGCGTGTTCGAATGCGGGATGCTGGGTCTCAAGTGCCACGTGCTGGATGCCCTCGATGCCCCAGGCGGGCAGTGTATCGCGCTTTACCCGGAAAAACCGATTTTCGATATCCCCGCCCATCCCCGAATCGAGGCCGGCCAACTGATCGAGAGCCTGCTCGAACAGGCCCGGCCCTTCGCGCCGGTCTTCCACTTGGGACACCAAGTGACGGCGCTGGCCGAATCGGGGGGACGATTCCGCCTGACGACCTCCACGGGCGCGACCGTCGAGGCGGGCGCGGTCATCATCGCCGCCGGCGTCGGCGCCTTCGGCCCGAACCGGCCGCCGCTCAAGGACCTGGCCGCCTTCGAGGCCGGCGGCTCCGTACACTATCTCGTCCGCCGCCGCGACGATTTCCGGGGCAAGCGGGTGGTCATCGCGGGCGGCGGCGATTCCGCCGTCGATTGGGCCTTGTCGCTGGCCGACGTCGCCCTCGGCCTGGCCGTCGTCCACCGCCGCGACAAGTTCCGGGCGGCGCCGGAAAGCGAGGCGCGCCTGCGCGCGCTGGCCGCCGAGGGCACGATCGAGCTGGTCGTTCCCTACCAATTGGATTCGCTCGAAGGCGCGAATGGAAAACTCGCCGCCGTCGTCGTCAAGGACCTGAACGGCGGATCGAAACGCCTGCCCGCCGACGCCCTGCTGCCGTTCTACGGCCTCGCCCAGGACCTGGGTCCCATCACCCATTTCGGCCTGAACCTGGATCGAAACCTGATCGTCGTCGATCCCGCCACCTGCGCGACCAGCACGAAAGGCGTGTTCGCCGTCGGCGACATCGCCGCCTATCCCGGCAAGCTGAAACTGATCCTGTCCGGATTCGCCGAGGCCGCGACGGCGGCGCACGCGGCGCGCGCTCATCTTCATCCCGGCGAGGCGGTGCATTTCGAATATTCCACCACCCGCGGGGTGCCGAAGCCATGAACCCCCGCGTCCGCTGGGCGGCAGGGATCGCGGGCGCGATTTTTATTCTCGCCGCCGCGCCCGCCGAGGCCGCCGACAACCGTTCCGCCTTGCCCATGGCGGTGCGCCCTTGCGCCGTCTGTCACGGCGACAACGGGATCGCGCCCCTGACCGGCGTTCCCAATCTCGCCGGACAGAAGACCGAGTATCTCGTCAAGCAACTGACGGAAATGCGCGCCAGCGCCGAAGCGCGCCTGGGCCGCGCGCCGACGCCGTCAGCCCCGAGCCACCGCCATTACCAACTCGAACACCGCGACAATCGGGTCATGGACCGCCAAACCGCGATGCTCGACAACGACACAATCCGCGCGATCGCCGAATTCTTCGCCGCCCGGCCCCGCGCCTGCGCCGACCCGCAGCCGCGCGGCGCGGCGCCCCGGATTCTCGCCCGCTGCGCCGTCTGCCACGGCCAAGACGGCGTCAGTTCCATCGCCCGTGTTCCCACCCTGGCCGGCCAGCACAGTCTTTATCTCGCCGACCAGATCAGGCGGATGCGCGCGGCCGCGCGCGGCGAGGTCTTCATCGACGCCGAGATCGCGCACGCCAGCGGCATCATGGGCTCGCAAGCCATCCCGCTGGAGGAAGACCAAGTCGGCGCGCTGGCCGCGTGGTACGCGACCGCGCCGTGCGAAGCCCGGAAATAATTCTTTGGTGGGCCTTGTTGGGGCGTCCGCAGACCCCCTTAATCGCCGCGCTGCGGATTCCCCGAAGGCCGGCAGACTACAAACTCTTTCACGTCAGCCGAATGTTTACACAAGTTCCGCTCCAATCTCTTCCGCGGCCTCCTGGACTTCGTGTGCGACCGCCCGCAGAAACTGGTTGCGATCTAGGGAGGGCGTGATGTCGGGGACAGGGGCAGCTGGCTCGAATATTTCCTTCCCTATAATATCCGCCCGCACGAAGGTTGATCCGTGGCCATGCTTGTCGTAAGCGCTCTGCCACTCCTGCGCCCGCTCTTTCCATACTCGTTGAGTTGCAAGCGTGAGCATTCTACGAGCGATAGCATCGGCCAATCCGTCGTAGATAACCTGTTTCTCGTCATCGTCTGGCACAGGGCCGTCCCACTTTAGTGGGTTCTGCACAAAGACATAGATGCGGTCCTGAAGCTCCTTGCGGAGGTCAGCCACAGGGTGAAGCGTGTCGTAGTGGTCCGCCATCCCCGTCGCGAGCCGTCGCGTCAGCGCTTTGATGCGTGTCCAGTGCTCTTTACCGGTTCCAGGCTTATGTATCAGTCCAAGGCGTGGAAACCACCCGTCGAGGAAGTTCTCGGCGGCACTCTTTACCGCGAGTACGAGGTTCATGCGGTCGTACGTCGGGCGCTCCTTGCCGCGCTCGGGTCGCTCGATGATTGTGTCGATTTGTAGAAGCAGTTTTTCAAGTTGAGCGATCGTCCGCGCCCCGGGCTTGCTCTTGAGAGACAGCGGCTCGTCTATCCCGGCGAGGAACACGCGGGCTGTTTCCACGCGCTTTCGCAGGGCACGTTCCGCGAACGGCCCGAGATCCTCCCCAATGGCGGACAGGACGTTCTCCGCCGACGCCAGGACGTGCTGCGCCTTCGCCCCCGGAGTGAGAAGGTTGTCCCCTTTCACTTCGTCGAAATGAGTAAAAGCAAGGATCAACTTAGAGGCGTTCCCCGAACTGACGAGTTCGCGCATAGCTGCAACTGGCGCGGCTTGCATCGGCTGGGTCGCGTCGTCCACGAGAAGAACGGTGTCTACTTCGTCGATCCTGCGGCTAACCGTAGTGGACACGCTCGCCGACGTCTTGGGCGTGTGTCCTAGACCTTCCCCGTCCAGAAGCACCAACTTGGGGCGGCTCCCCGTAGCCCACGCCGGCGCAAATGGTCCAGCGACTCTAATGCCGTTGACAAGAGGCGTCAGAAGTCTCCCGAAAAACTTCGCGTAGTTACCGGAGAACCTGGACACCGCGCGGAGGAACTCCGCGCGAGTTTCCGTTTCCCAGGTCCATGAAAGCGGCCATCCCTGTTTGGAATGGATAACCTCGCCAACGTCGAGCATGGCGAACCGTTTCTCGATCTCGTCGATAAGGTCGTCGGCGACGCTGTGAAACTGCTCGTCGTCGCGCACGAGATCGTCAAGTTCCTCTTCAAAAAGTTCGTCGATTACGCGCTCGTCAGATTCACTGGTCGCATCCAGTTCGGTCCGAAGGTCGTTTCCGTGACGCCGGGCTATTGCCTTTAGGACATCGAGAGTCCTGCTCAGTAGCTCGTTCGTTTCCGTCATCTCGTTCGCGGTCACAGCCCTTTCTCCGACCAGGTCGTCATCGGGCACGCTTTCCTCCTCGTCCGAATCGTCGAAGTCGGTTACGTCGGACAGGGGACCGTTTCCAAGCACGTAGCTAAAGCGGAATCGCTGGTTCACGTGGTTCAGCAGACGGCGCAGGATTTCTGCGTCGGGCGCGCCACGCCACGTAGCGAGCACCGCAGCGGAAATGCACTCGTTCAGATACTCGCGCACCTCATCGCGCGATGAAAAAGTCACGATGGCCCGCCACAGGCCATCGGTCAGCACAATCTCAATGTCATGCACTGTTGTCTTCGCGGTTGACGTGGATGGGAAACGCTCGGTTAGGGGATCAGTCCCTATGATCTGGCGCGCAAGTGTAGTTTTCCCGGCGCCGGTCGTTCCGAGCAAGAGCACGCGTCGGTAGTCGTCTCGCTGGGAGTTTGGTAGTGAAATCGCCGCGTCTCGGATCGCCCTAAAGTCCGTCTCCTCCGGGACTATCTTGTAGAAAAAAATTCCGACCACGCGCGGGTCGAAGCGCCGTTCCGCTTCCGCCTGGGCTGCGGCGTCGTGGTAGCGGGAATCGGAAAGCAGTTCGTTCAACTGGTCGCGCAGGCCCTCAGCCTCGGCCTGGTCCCGCGTGCCCAGGCCCTGCCGGACCCGAACGCCAAGCTTG
>CAYIQU010000149.1:0-5176 GCA_964365645.1 uncultured Hyphomicrobiales bacterium
ATGGTCGGAGTGAGAGGATTCGAACCTCCGGCCCCTAGCTCCCGAAGCTAGTGCTCTACCAGGCTGAGCTACACTCCGAACAGGATCGCGGGAGGGGGCTCCCGCCGGGTGGGGGTTATAGCGCCCGCACCCTTTCGGGGCAAGGCGGCCGGTTCCGACCGAAAATCGCTCTAATAAGCCCGCTCGATGCAGAAGTCGATGAGGTCGAGGAGCGCCGCTTTCTCCGCTCCTTCGGGGAAGATGCCGAGCGCGTCGCGGGCGATCGCGCCGTAATGCCGCGCGCGCTCGACCGTGTCGGCGAGCGCCCCGTGCCGGTTGAGGATTTCGGTCGCGCGCTCGAGATCGCCCGGTTTCTGGTCCTGGTCCTCGAGGGCGCGGCGCCAGAACGCGCGCTCCCCTTCGTCGCCGCGGCGGAAGGCGAGGATGGTCGGCAGCGTGATCTTGCCGTCGCGGAAGTCGTCGCCGACCGTCTTGCCGAGCACCGCCTGCTTGGCCGAATAGTCGAGCGCGTCGTCCACCAGCTGGAAGGCGATGCCGAGATTCATGCCGAAGGCGTCGAGCGCCTCGACCTCGACCCGCGGGCGCTCCGACACCACCGCGCCGATCCGGCAGGCGGCGGCGAAAAGCTGCGCGGTCTTGGCCTTGATGACGTCGAGATAGGCGGGCTCGCCGGTGGCGGTGTCGTTGGCGGTGATAAGCTGCATCACCTCGCCCTCGGCGATGACGGCGGACGCGTGCGAGAGGATGCGCAGGACCTCGAGCGAGCCGTCCTCGACCATCAGCTCGAACGAACGGCTGAACAGGAAATCGCCGACCAGCACGCTGGCCTTGTTGCCCCACAACGCGTTGGCGCTGGCTTCGCCCCGGCGCAGGTCGCTTTCGTCGACGACGTCGTCGTGCAGCAGGGTCGCGGTGTGGATGAATTCGACGCAGGCGGCCAGCGCCAGGTGCCGCTCGCCCCGGTAGCCGCACATCCGGGCCGACGCCAGCGTCAGCATCGGCCGCACGCGCTTGCCGCCCGAGGCGACGATGTGCCCGGCCAGTTGCGGGATCATCGCCACCGGACTCTGCATCCGCTGCACGATAAGCACGTTGACCGCCTTCAAGTCGTCGGCGACCAGCGCCGCCAGCCGGTCCAACGACGGCTTGCGGTCCCGGCCTTCGCCGATATTGACGACGATTCCCACGGTTCAGGATTCTCCCAGGGCGCTCGATCGAGTGGCGCTTGACGGGGCCGGGCGCCCCATCCAAGCATGTCCTTCGGGGAATCATAGGTATTGCGCCGTCCCGCGGTCAAGCAAACCCGGGCGGCGGAGGGCGCATTTCATGAACGGACGACCCGCGGCAACCACCCGCGATACCTTACTGGGCGGCCGGGTTAAGTTGTCGCAGCCGGCGAAAGGCTTTCGCGCGGCCATCGATCCGGTGTTGCTGGCCGCCGCCGTTCCCGCGCGCGCGGGTGAAAGCGCGCTGGACGCGGGGGCGGGCACCGGCGCGGCGGCGCTGTGTCTCGCCGTTCGGGTGCCGGGCGCGCGGGTGACGGGGATCGAACTGAATGGCGAGCTGGTCGCGCTGGCCAAGACAAACGCCACGGATACCGGCATCGCCGATCGCGTATCGTTCGTCGTGGGCGATGTTTGCGTTTCCGGTATTCTGGCGCCGGAAAGTTTCGACCACGTCCTGACCAATCCGCCGTTCGCGCTTGAAGGCTCAGGAACCGTCGCGCCCGATCCGGGCAAGCGCCTGGCCACCGTCGAGGGCTCAGGGGGGCTGGAATGCTGGCTGGACGCCTGTCTCGGGCTGTTGAAGCCGGGGGGATGGCTGACCCTGATTCATCGCGCCGACCGGATCGACGACGTGCTCGCGCATCTGAAAGGGCGCGCGGGGGGCGGCGTCGTGTTTCCGCTGTTGCCCGGCGTGGGCAAGCCGGCGAAACGGGCCATCGTCGCGGCGCGGAAAGGTTCAAGCGCGCCCATGGCGACGCGCAGCGGTCTGGTCCTGCACGGTCCCGGCGGGGGGTATACGCCCGAGGCCGAGGCGATTCTGCGCCACGCCCAGGCGCTGGATTTAGGGCTCCCTCGCGGTTGACCCGCGTGGACCTTATTGATGGCCCCCGCGGTTGACCCGCGTGGGCGGGGCACCTAAAAGGGTTTCATGTTCGGATTGAGCGTTTCCAAGATTCTGCTGACTCTCTTCGTCATCGCCGCCGTCTGGTACGGCTGGCGGGCGTACAATCGCTATCAGGCGATCCGCAAGCAGGTGCGCGAAGAAGTGGAAAGGGCCGCCCAGCGCGGCCAAGCCCGAGGCCAAGCCCGAGATGAGACCCGGGGCGAAGCCCGGGTCCAGGCCGAGGACATGGTCGAGTGTTCGACCTGCGGCGCGTTCATCGCCGCCGGCCGGCAAACGTCTTGCGGGCGTAAGGACTGTCCCTATCCGGGGTGATGGACCCAAGGCGCGCGATTCGGCGGGATTGTCCCCAAGACCTTTTCTTGACCCTTGCGGGGCCGCGCCAGTATGGTTGCTGCACCGCAACATGACCCCCAGGGATTGCCGCCCGCGATGGCCAAATCCGCCGCGAAAAAAGCGCCCAGCTTTCAGTCCCTGATTCTGACGCTCCAGAAGTTCTGGGCGGATCAGGGATGCCTGATCTTGCAGCCCTACGACATGGAAGTGGGCGCGGGCACGTTCCATCCGGCGACGACGCTGCGCGCGCTTGGGCCTGATCCCTGGAACGCGGCCTACGTGCAGCCCTCGCGCCGGCCCGCCGACGGCCGCTATGGCGAGAACCCGAACCGGCTTCAGCACTATTACCAATTCCAGGTCATCATGAAGCCGGCGCCCGCCGACATTCAGGACCGCTATCTGGCGAGCCTCAAGGCGCTCGGCATCGATCCCCTGCGTCACGACATCCGTTTCGTCGAGGACGACTGGGAAAGCCCGACGCTGGGCGCCGCCGGGCTGGGCTGGGAAGTGTGGTGCGATGGCATGGAAGTCACCCAGTTCACTTATTTCCAGCAAGTGGGCGGCATCGAATGCGATCCGGTGGCCGTCGAGCTGACCTACGGGCTGGAGCGGCTTGCCATGTACATCCAGGGCGTCGAGAACGTGTTCGATCTCGATTTCAACGGCCGAGGCGTCACGTATCGCGACGTGTTCCTGCGCGGCGAACAGGAATACTCGGCGCATAATTTCGAATTCGCCGACACCGAAATCCTGTTTCGCCACTTCGACGACGCGGAAAAGGAATGCCAGGCGCTGCTGGCGCGCGGGTTGGCGCTGCCGGCCTACGACCAATGCATCAAGGCGAGCCACCGGTTCAATCTGCTCGACGCGCGCGGGGCCATCGGCGTGACGGAACGCGCGGCCTACATCGGGCGCGTGCGCGCGTTGGCCAAGGGATGCTGCGAGGCGTGGCTGAAAATCCCCGCCCCCGGCCGGACATAGGCGGGGATGGCGGTGGCCGAGCTTCTTCTTGAATTGTTGTCGGAGGAAATCCCCGCGCGGATGCAAGCCCGCGCGGCTGAGGACTTGAAGCGCCTCGCCGCCGAGGGCCTGGCCAAGGCGGGACTCGCGTTCGGCCATATCGAGTCCTTCGTCACCCCGCGCCGTTTGGCGCTGGTGGTGGACGGCTTGCCGGCGAAGCAGCCCGACGTTGCCGAGGAACGGCGCGGCCCCCGGGTGGACGCGCCGCAACAAGCCATCGACGGGTTCCTGCGCGCCAACGGAATCACGTTGGATCAGTGCGAGCAGCGCGACACCGGCAAGGGCGTGTTCTGGTTTGTGAACATTCACAAAAAGGGCGCCAAGACCGCGGACGTCCTGCCCGCGATCATCGAGGGCGCGCTGGCGCTATTGCCCTGGCCCAAGTCCATGCGCTGGGCGGGCCCGGCCCGCTGGGTGCGGCCGCTGCGCGGCATCGTCTGCCTGTTCGAGGGCAAGGTTGCCCCTGTGTCCTTTGCCGGCGCGAAGGCGGGCAGCACGACGCGCGGGCATCGCTTTCTCGCGCCGAAACCAATCACCGTCAAGAATTTCGCCGATTACAAGAAAAAGCTTTTCGCCGCCAAGGTCATGCTCGATGCCGCCGACCGGCGCGGGAAGATCCTGGATGACGTTGCGCGCCTGGCCGCCGCCCATGGGCTGGTCCCCGTTCATGACGAGGGGCTGTTGCACGAAGTCGCCGGACTGGTGGAATGGCCGGTGGTTCTGCTGGGCCGCATCGATGACGCGTTCATGACCCTGCCGCCCGAGGTCTTGACCACCACCATGCGCCACCACCAGAAATATTTCTCGCTGAAAGACAAAAGCGGAAAATTGGCG
Organism: uncultured Hyphomicrobiales bacterium; assembly: GCA_964365645.1. GTDB lineage: Bacteria > Pseudomonadota > Alphaproteobacteria > Rhodospirillales > 2-12-FULL-67-15 > 2-12-FULL-67-15. The sequence goes on from CAYIQU010000149.1 coordinate 4,318, forward strand.
CCCGTATTCGCCGTCGTCTCCAACATGGAAACGAAGGACAAAGGTGCCGCCATCGTCGCCGGAAACGAGCGCGTTCTTCGCGCGCGGCTTTCCGATGCGAGGTTCTTCTGGGATCAGGATCGCAAGCGGTCGCTCGCCGGCCGCGTGGATGCGCTGAAAGCGCGCTTGTTCCACGCAAAACTGGGCAGCGATTACGACCGCGTCCAACGGCTGCGGGCGCTGGCTTCGGAACTTTCGCGTTACATCCCGAATGCCGATCCGGTTGCCGCCGAGCGCGCCGCCGAACTGTGCAAGGCCGATCTCACCACCGGCATGGTGGGCGAATTTCCCGAACTGCAGGGGATCATGGGCCGCTATTACGCGCTGCACGACGGCGAAACCAAGGCGGTGGCGGATGCGGTGGCCGAGCACTATGCGCCGCTGGGTCCCGACGCCGCCTGTCCCACCGCGCCCGTGTCCGTTGCGGTCGCGCTTGCCGATAAATTGGATACGTTGGTCGGGTTTTTCGCCATCGACGAAAAGCCGACGGGATCGAAGGACCCGTTCGCGCTTCGTCGCGCCGCGCTCGGCGTCATTCGCCTGATCGTCGAGAACGGATTGCGCGTGCCGCTGCTGCAAATATTCCGCCGCGCTGACGGCCTTCACGCCGGTGGCGCGCGGCTGAACGTTGACGAACTTCTCGCCTTCTTCGCCGACCGCTTGAAGGTCGCGCTGAAAGAAAAGGGCGTGCGCCACGATCTGATCGACGCGGTGTTCGCGCTCGGCGGCGAGGACGATCTCGTTCGCCTGCTGGCGCGGGTGGACGCGCTGAAGAATTTTCTCGCCGAAGCGGACGGGGCTAATCTTCTGGTCGCCCACG
>CAYIQU010000150.1:0-5161 GCA_964365645.1 uncultured Hyphomicrobiales bacterium
CTTGAGCCCGTCCCAGATGCGGCCGTCGGGCAGAACCACCTCCAGGCCCAGAACCAGATCGCGCATGTTGCCGTAGCGCAGAACGTGGACTCCGCCGGCGTTGGTGGCAAGATTGCCGCCGATGGTGCAACTGCCCTCGGCCGCCAGGCTCAGGGGAAACAGGGCGCCGGCCTCGGCCGCCGCCTGTTGCACGTCGGCCAGCACGCAGCCGGCCTCGACCGTGATGGCGTGATTGAGGCGATCGAGGCTGCGAATACGCTTAAGCCGCTTCAAGGACAGCACGACGCCGCCCGCCGGAACGCCGCCGCCGACCAGGCCGGTGTTGCCGCCCTGGGGCGTCACGGGTACCTTGGCGTCGGCGCAGAGCCGCACCACATGGGAGACTTCCTCGGTCGAGGCCGGCCAAACGACGATGGCGCAGTCGCCGCGAAAGACGCCGCGTTCCTCGACCGCGTAGGGGGCCATGGCGGCGGCATCGGTGGTCCAGCCGGAATCGCCCACCGCGGCGCGGAGGGAATCGAGAAACCGTTCGGGCAAAGGGTCGGCCATGGAGCGGAAAAGGTAACGCCGCCCGACCCGCCCGCCAAGACGAAAGAAACAGAGGGAGAGGAGAGATACCATGATCGTTCCGCGGCCATCGGATGAGCGCGGCCACGCCAATCACGGGTGGCTCGACAGCTATCATTCCTTTTCGTTCGCCGATTACTTCGACCCCAATTTCATGGGTTTTCGCGCGCTTCGGGTCATCAACGAGGACCGGGTCAAGCCCGGGACCGGGTTCGACACCCACGGCCATCGCGACATGGAAATCGTCACCTACGTTCTGTCCGGCGAATTGGAACACAAGGACAGCCTCGGCAACGGCTCGATCATCCGGCCGGGCGAGGTGCAGCGCATGAGCGCCGGCACCGGCATCCTGCACAGCGAGTTCAACCCCTCGGAACAAGACGAGGTGCATCTGCTGCAAATCTGGCTGTTGCCCGAACGCAAGGGAATCGCGCCCGGCTACGAGCAGAAAGTTTATCCCATCGCCGCGAATCCCGACCGGCTCTGGCTGGTCGCCGCGCCCGAGGGTCGCGACGGCGCGTTGCGCATTCATCAAGACGTGTCCCTCCATGCCGCGCGGCTTTCGCCGGGCGGGCGGATCGCGGCGACGCTGGCGCCCGGCCGGCACGCCTGGGTGCAGGTCGCTCGCGGCGCGCTGGCGCTGAACGGCGTCGATCTCGGCCAAGGCGACGGCGTGGCGATTTCCGAAGAAACGGCGATTGACATCCGAAGCGCCGAGGGCGGAGAGTTCCTGCTCTTCGATCTCGCCTGACGCGGCGCTTTCCGGCCAAGGAGTTTTCCCCTGATCGACGACCCATGGTTTTACGCGGCCGCCGTGCCGGCGGTGATCCTTGCCGGCATTTCCAAGGGCGGGCTGGGCGGCGGCGGCTTGGCCGTGATGGCGGTGCCGCTGATGTCGCTCATCGTCGCGCCGCCGCAGGCCGCCGCGATCATGCTGCCCCTGCTGTGCGGCATGGATGCGCTGGGGATTTGGGTTTACCGCCGCGCGTGGAGCCGGGAGACCATGAAGCTGATCGTTCCCGCCGCCGCCGTCGGAATCGTCGTCGGCGCGATCTTCTTTCGTTACCTCGACGGGGGCGTCATCAAGCTTATCGTCGGCACGGTGGCGGTGGTGTTTTCCGTCAACTGGTGGCTGAACCGCAAGAAATCCCGCCCGCCGGCCAAACCCAGCATCGTCAAGGGCGGGTTCTGGAGTTCGCTGGCGGGCTTCACCAGCTTCGTCGCGCACGCGGGCGGCCCGCCGCTGAGCGTCTATCTTTTGCCGTTGGCGCTGGAAAAAAGCGTCTACATCGGCACCTGCGTCGTCTTTTTCGCGTCCATCAACCTGATCAAGCTTGTTCCTTATGCGTGGCTCGGCCAGTTCACGACCGAGAACCTGTTGACCTCGGCGGTGCTGGCGCCGCTGGTCCCGGTCGGCATCGGCATCGGCGTGTGGGCGCAAAAGCGGATCAACGACCGCGTTTTCTACGGCATTTGCTACGCCGCCTTGATCGTCACGGGCGTCAAGCTGCTTTATGACGGCTTGAAGCCGCTGATCGGTTACTGAAAAACCTCAGGCGGGCTCGGCCGCGCGGCGCAGCCGGTCGTTGATGGCAAGACCCAGGCCGCGCTCCGGGATCGCCATGACGGCGATGGCGGCAATCCCCGGCCGGTCGAGTTGGTGGAGCATGGCGAACAGGTTCGCCGCCGCTTCGATCAGATCGCCCGTCGGGCTCAGATTTAAAATGGCGGCGGCGGGCGCGCGGGGCGCGTCGGGTCCGAACGCGAGCAGGGCCTCGCCCGGGCGAACGTCGCCGGCGTTCAGGCGCAGCGGGACCGAGGGGGCGTAGTGGCGCAGCGATTGTCCCGGCGACAATCGTTCCTCGCCGTCGGCGGCGGCCTCGTTCGTCGCGTCCTCGACCGGGGCGTTCAATCGCTCGGCGATGTCTTCCTTCAAAACGGCGCCCGCGCGCAGCAGGCGCGCGACGGGTCCGCTGAGGTCGAGGACGGTGGATTCGAGTCCCACCCGGCACGGCCCGCCGTCGAGGATCAAATCGACCTTGCCCGACAGCATGGCGGCGACGTGGGCGGCGGCGGTGGGGCTGGTGCGGCCGCTCGGGTTGGCGCTCGGCGCGGCGATGGGCAAGGCGGTCGCGCCGAGCAGCGCGCGCGCGACGGGATGATCGGGCACGCGCACCGCCAGCGTGTCGAGGCCGGCGGACGCCAGCTTGGATACGGGGCAGGCGGCGGCACGCTTCAGGACCAGCGTCAGCGGCCCCGGCCAGAAGGCGGCGGCGAGAATCCCGAAGCGAACGTCGAACGCGACCAGCGCGCGGGCCGCGGCGGCGTCGAGGACGTGCACGATCAGGGGATTGAACCGGGGCCGGTCCTTGGCGGCGAAGATGGCGGCGACGGCCCGATCATTGGTGGCGTCCGCGCCCAGGCCGTAGACGGTCTCGGTCGGGAACGCGACCAGCCGGCCCGCGCGAACCAGGCGGGCGGCTTCGAGAATGGCGTCGCCGGTGGCGGGAAGGATGCGGGTGTTCACGGGTGTTCGGCGTCGGGGGCTGGGAATGAAGGGATGCAAACTAACGGGAAAGCCCGCACAAATGAAAGAGCCGTCACGAAGCGACGGCTCTTTCGGTCCTCTAGGGACTATCCGGTCGGACCATCCTAGGGGTGGTCCGAAACCGGAAGGTGTTCCACAGGAGTGGAACATCTATGTCGCGGTCGACTTAACGACCGTTCCGAAGGCCGTTCCCGTAGGAACGGTATCGCTTCGTTTTGCCCTCATGGGCATATTCTGTATAGCAAAAACGGACGAAAAACTCAATTTCAAACGACTTGAATGAAAGTCGTTTGCGCGAATTTTTGCGTTGACACGTTTGTTCAGGATTTCGGCTCCGGCACGCCCGGCCCGAACGCGATGATGTGCGGATTTTCGAAACCGGGTTTGCCGTAAGCGAGTTCCACGCCGTTCCGGTCCGTGATGCGGCCGCCGGCGAAGCGCAGGATGGCGTGACCGGCGGCGGTGTCACACTCCATGGTCCGGCCGAAGCGGGGATAAACGTCGGCCTCGCCCTCGGCGATGCGGCAGAATTTGAGCGAGCTTCCGGCGACGACGCGCTTGTCAACGCCGAGGGCATCGAGATAGGCGTCGACTTCGGGCGTGGAATGGTGGCGGCTGATCATCGCCGCCAATTTCTTGCCCAGGGCCTGGCGGCAGGAAATCGGTTCGGCTTTTCCTTCCTTGGTGGCGCGAAACGCGCCCATCGGTCCGGCCAAATACGTTTGGTCGATCGCCGGGGCGTGAATGATGCCGGCGATCGGCTTGCCGGCGTCGATCAAGGCGATGTTCACGGTAAACTCGTCGTTGCGCCGGACGAACTCCTTGGTGCCGTCGAGCGGGTCCACCAGCCAGAAAGGCCCCCCCGTCACGTCGGGCTTGTGGCCCTGCGCGAAGGCTTCCTCGCTGACGATGGGGAACTTATCCGTGACCTCGGCCTGGATCGCCTTGACGATCAGGTCCTCGGCGGCGCGGTCGGCCGCCGTGACCGGCGAGGAGTCGGCCTTGCTCTCGACGGCGAAATCGGTGCGATAGACCTTGAGAATTTCAACGCCGGCCTTGAGCGCGATGGCGTGCAAGCGGTCGAGCAGGTCGAAGGTGATATTGACCGTCACGGCGTCCCCCTGGGTGAGGGGGGCGATTGTGGCCGACGCTCGGGCGATGTCAACAGGAGCTAATCGGCGCGGTTCTTGATCTCGGTCGCGGCGAAGCGGTGCGCGCGGAAGGTGTTCGACCAATGACCGGCGGCCATGCCGGCCTTGGCCTTGAGGTGCGCGAGGAAAGCCTCGGCGCGCGGCAACTGCTCCCACACCGAGGGAAGAAACAGCGCTCGGCGTCCGCCGTCGGCGATGATCAGGCCGTCGGTCCCGGGGCGAAGCAGGGCGAGCAGATCGGCTTCGTCGCGGAACGCCATCGGCTCGGGCTTGGTCAGCACCGAAATGGACAGATCGAGATCGCGCCGCTCGTCGGCCGCGAGTTTGGGAAAGCGCGGGTCGTGGAAGGCGGCGCGGAACGCGTTCTCGGCGACGTCGGCGGCGAGCGGCTGGCGCGCCTCGGGCGAGCCGCTGCAGCCGCGCAGGTGCCCGTTTCTTTTCAAGGTGACGAAGGCGGCGCCGGGTTCGCGCAATTCCGCAGGGATCGTGTCGAGGGCGAGCGCGATCGGCCGGCCATGTGCCAACCCGTGGTCGATGGACGACACGGCGAGCGCCAGAAGCGCGCGGCCGTGACGGTTCAGCATGGCGCGGGCATCGCCCAGGGCATCGCCCAAGGGATCGCCGGCGCCTTTCGTTTTAGGAGCGGCGGGGTCGTTTTCGAAGAACAGCCACGCGCCGTAGCCGACCACTTGGTCGCGCGGACCGGCGGTGTCGCCCGAGTTGCGTAAATCGGCGGTGGCGACGCTCAAGCCCTTTCGGCGCGCCAGCGCCAGCAGGCCCTTCACCGGCACGCGGCCGCACGCCTGGTCGCGGCCGATGGCCGCGCCGTCCAAATGCTCGATGGCCGCGCAGGTGGCGGCGTCGAGCTTTCGCGCCCGGTCATAGGACAGATAGT
>CAYIQU010000151.1:0-5143 GCA_964365645.1 uncultured Hyphomicrobiales bacterium
ATCCAGCGCCATGCGGACCGCGCGCTCGGCGGCCAGCTTCGGATCGCGGATCACCGCGCCCTCGACCTTGCGCGAGGTCAAATTGCCGTCGTCCTCGTACAGCCGGTCGACGAATCCCTCGCGCGCCGCCCGCAGGCCGAGTGTCGCGGCGGCCCGTTCCATGTCCGACTCCGGCAAGACGACGTAGATCAGCGCCGGGTCCACGGTCTTGATGCCGCGGCCGATGGCCATGGCGTAGCCTTCGTCCTCGGCGGCCATGAGGTAGAGCGAGCCGTGGGCCTTGACGTGGGTCACGCGGGTTCCGGCATAGGCCGCCAGTCCTTGCAGCGCGCCGACCTGATAGGCGACCATGTATTCCAGGTCGCGCGCCGCCATCTGGATGCGCCGCCGGCCGAAGCCCCACAGGTCGTTGAAGCCGGGATGCGCGCCGATGCTGACGCCATGGTCGCGGGCGCGCGTCACCAGGTCGTGCATGACGGTGGGATCGCCGGCGTGAAAGCCGCAGGCGACGTTGGCCGACCGGACGAAAGGCAACAGGGCTTCGTCGTTGCCGATGGCGTAGGCGCCGAAGCCTTCGCCCATGTCCGCGTTGAGATTGATCGTGCGCGCCATGCCGAGAAAACCTTGAACCCGAGGGGAACCATAGTACCATCCCCCGGCCCATGATCCAGACGCTCGATGCACCGAAAATAATCCCCCAGGGCGACGCGGCGCTGGTCGTCGAATTCGGCCGTGCCATCGACCGCGCCGTCAGCGAACGGGTCACCGCGCTGGCCGCCGCCGTCATGGCCGCCGCGATTCCCGGCGTGCGCGAGGCCGTGCCGACGTTCCGCTCGTTGCTGATCCATTACGATCCGCTGGTTCTCGATTTCGACGCGCTGGCGGCGCGGGCGGAAACCCTGGCCGCGACGGCGGGCGCCGTGCGCCGCCGCGCCCGGCTCGTCCACATGCCGGTCTGCTACGACGAGGACCTGGGCCCCGATCTGGCCGAGGCGGCGGCGCACGCCGGCTTGAGCCGGGCCGACGCCCAGCGCCTGCACGCCTCGGTCGATTATCACGTCTACATGCTGGGCTTCGCGCCGGGGCTGCCGTACATGGGCGATTTGCCCGAGCCGCTGCGGATGCCGCGCCTGGCGACGCCCCGGGTGCGGGTGCCGGCGCGCTCGGTCGGAATCGCGTCCGCTTTGTCGACGATCTATCCCCTGGAAATTCCGGGCGGCTGGCGCCTGATCGGCGCGGTGCCGGTCGAACTGTTCGATCTCGCCCGCGATCCGCCGGCGCTGCTGCGGCCCGGCGACCGCGTCCGTTTCCGCCCCGTCGCGCGCGCGGCCTTCGACGATTTGCGCGCCGCGTTCGCGGCCGGCGCGGGCGTCCTCGAGATCGAGGAGGCGGCGTCGTGAGCCTGATCGTCCGCCAAGGCGGGATGCACACCACCTTGCAAGATCGCGGCCGGTTCGGCGCCCAGGCGCTGGGCGTGCCGGTCTCGGGCGCGCTGGATACCGAAATGCTGTGGCTGGCGAACGCGTTGGTCGGCAACGCGCCCGACGAGGCGGCGCTCGAAATCCTGCACATCGGCCCGGTGCTGGAAGTCGCGACGGCGAGCGCGCGGCTGGCGCTGGTGACCTACGGCGGCGCGTGGACGGTGGAAACGGACGGCGGCGCGCGCGCCATCGCGCCGTGGCGGAGCGTGACGCTCCGTTTGGGCGAACGCGTGCGCGTGGCCTCGACCGGCCCGGCCGCGTGCGCTTATCTCGCCGTCGAGGGCGGGTTCGCGCTGGCCCCGGTGATGGGCAGCCTGTCGACTTACGTGCGCGGCCGGATCGGCGGGCTGGAAGGGCGCATCCTGGCGGCGGGGGATCGCTTGCCGCTCAAGCGCGCCCAGGCCTCCGCCCGTCCCGAGCTGTGTCTGCCCGCGCCGCCGCGCGCCGAGCAAGGGCCGCTGCGCGTGGTGCCGGGGCCGCAGGTGGAGTGCTTCCAGGACGGCGCGCTCGATCTTTTGTGCCGCTCGACCTACACGGTCGGCCGCGCCGCCGATCGCATGGGCTTGCGCCTCGAGGGTCCGGAACTGCCGCATCGCGACGGCCACGACATCGTCTCCGACGGCATCGCCACCGGCGCGATCCAGGTTCCCGGCGACCGCCGCCCGGTGCTGTTGCTGGCCGACCGGCAGACGACCGGCGGCTATCCCAAGATCGGGGCGGTGTGCACGGCGGACTTGCCGCGCGCCGGGCGTCTCAAGCCGGGCGACGACGTGCGCTTCGCGGCGGTGACGGTGGCCGAGGCGCAAGCGCTCGCCCGCCGCCGCCACGCCGAATGGATCGCCCTGGTCGCGACCATGGCGCCGGCGGATGCATCGGCCCTCGACGTCGAGGCGCTTTATCGCGTCAACCTGGTCAGCGGCGCCATCGCCGACGGCGACCATGACTGAGCGCCCGGCCGTCGAAATAACCCGGGCCGAAAAACTGGCCCTGCCGGCGCTGCTGGCGGGCGCGGTCGGTGTCGGTTTCTCGCCGATCTTCGTGCGCCTGTCCGAACTGGGGCCGACGGCGACGGCTTTCCACCGCGTGTTCTGGGCGATCCCGGTGCTGGCGCTGTGGTGCGTGCTGGAAAACGGCCGCGACCGGACGGCGGGCCGCCCCTCGGCGCGGGACGCGGCGGGGCCGCTGATCCTGGCGGGACTTTTCTTCGCGGCCGATCTGACCGCCTGGCATTGGTCCATCGCCTTCACCTCGGTCGCCAACGCGACGCTGCTCGCCAACTTCGCGCCGATCGTCGTCACGCTCGGGGCGTGGCTTCTGTTCCGGGAACGGCCGACGGCGGCGTTCGTCGCCGGCTTGGCGCTGGCGCTGGCGGGCGCGGCGATCTTGATGGGGGAAAGCGTCGCGTTGTCGGCGGAGCACCTGTTCGGCGACGGGCTCGGCCTAGTGACGGCCGGATTCTACGCTAGCTACATCCTGGCGGTCGGGCGGCTGCGGGCGCGGTTTTCGACCGCGACCATCATGACCTGGAGCGGCATCGCCACGGCGATCGCGCTTGTGCCGGTGGTCTGGGTATCGGGCGAAAGCCTGATCCCCGAAAGCGGGCGGGGGATCGCCATTCTTCTCGGCCTGGCGCTGATTTCCCACGCCGGCGGGCAAAGCCTGATCGCCTACGGCCTGGCGCACCTGCCGGCGTCGTTCGGGTCGGTCGTCCTTTTGCTGCAACCCGTGGTCGCCGCCGTTCTTGCCTGGGCGCTGCTGGGCGAACCGCTCTCGGCGCTCCAGGGCGCGGGCGGGCTGGTGGTGCTGGCCGGAATCGTGCTCGCCCGCCGGGCCAGCCGCTGAAATAGGGCCTTTTCCGGCGGGGCGGATATTCCCTTGAACTTGCGCGTTCGTTCGCCTGTACTAAATAACGTTGTATTGTACGAATTCGGCGGACGACAAAAGGACCGGTCGATCATGGCTTACGGCAAACCGCGCGGCTTCGGCCCCTGGGCGCTGATCGCGGCGTTGGGCGTGATCGCGACGGCGGTCGTCATGCGCAGCGTCGGCGCCGACTGGCGGACGGCGAGCCGCGAATCGGCCGGCATCGCCCCCGATCCCCAGATGGTGAAGGAAGCGGTGGTGCAGATCTACGCCGCGCGGGCCTACGCCTGGCGCGGGGCCTTCGGCGTCCACACCTGGATCGCGGTCAAGCCGACCGACGCGGAACACTACACCGTCTATCAAGTCATCGGCTGGCGCGCGGTGCGCGGGATGGAGGCGCTGATGGTCGATCAGCGCCCCGCCGACCAGCGCTGGTTCGGCGCCATGCCCGAATTGCTGGTCGATTTGCGCGGCCCCGACGTCGACGAGGTTATCGCCCGCGTCGACAAGGCCGCTCGCGGCTATCCCCACAACGGCAATTACACGGTGTGGCCGGGCCCCAACAGCAATTCGTTCGTCGCCCACGTCGCCCGCGAGGTGCCGGAACTTCGCCTCGATCTGCCGCCGACCGCCATCGGCAAGGACTACCTGCCGAACGGGGACATCGTCGCCCGGGCGCCTTCGGGCACCGGCTGGCAGGTGTCGTTGTTCGGGCTTTTGGGCGTTCTCGCCGCCGAAAAGGAAGGACTCGAGATCAACATCCTGGGGCTGACCTTCGGCGTCAATCCGCTCCAGTTGGCCGTGAAGCTGCCGATCGTCGGGCGGATCGCGCCCAGCCCGCCGGTCGAGCGGCCGGAATACCTCGCTTCGGGCAACGGCCGCGGTTCGTGATCCTTCCTCCGTCGCCGCCGTTGGTGTCCCGTCCTTCGCCCAATCACAACGCGCGTCCCGCCGGCGGGGCCGTCGATATGCTGGTGCTGCATTACACCGGGATGCGGTCGTGCGCGACGGCGCTGGATCGCTTGTGCGATCCGGTCGCCAAAGTCAGCGCCCATTACCTGATCGACGAGAACGGCGCCGTCCATGCCCTGGTGCCCGAGGATCGCCGCGCCTGGCACGCGGGCGCGGCGTTCTGGCGCGGCGCGCGCGACGTCAACGGACACTCGATCGGAATCGAGCTGGTCAATCCCGGCCACGAATTCGGCTATCGCCCGTTCCCCGAGGACCAGATGAAGGCGCTGATCGGCCTGTGCGCCGACATTCTCGCGCGTCATCCGATCGCGCCGCGCAACGTCGTCGGCCATTCCGACGTCGCGCCTTCGCGCAAGCGGGACCCGGGCGAGAAATTCGATTGGCCGCGACTGGCCGATCGCGGCATCGGTCTGTGGCCGGGCTCGGCCGCGCCGCTGGCGCTGCCCGAGGGCGAAGCCGGCGCGGGCGAGATTCTTGCCCTGCTCGGGGCCTACGGCTACGACGTCGCGGACGGCGGGGCGGCGATCACCGCCTTCCAGCGCCACTTTCGCCCGACTCGGGTCGACGGCATCGCGGATGCCGACACGGCCGGGCGCCTCTCGGCCCTGTTGCGCCTGGCGGACCAGGGGCCTACCTTATCCTAAGGACCAGACGGCTGGATGGCCGCTCCGGGCGAGGCGTTTGCTTCGCCGGGGGAGGAAAGTCCGGGCTCCACGGAAGCACGGTGCCGGATAACGTCCGGCGGGGGCGACCCCAGGGACAGTGCCACAGAAAGCAAACCGCCAACGTCGGCCCGGGGCGGCAACGCCCAAGGCCGGCCGGCAAGG